>JBCCSO010000009.1:0-25470 GCA_039199965.1 Chloroflexota bacterium
AACGTGGGCATATCCAAGCTTTCACAGGAAATATCCACACGCCCGGAACAAGATTCACTGTTCAGTAAGCCAAGAAAAACAAAACGAGAGGATAAGAGGTCATCATGAGCAACGAATTCCTTCCTATTGATCAAATCAAAGAAAAACTGGGGGTGGCTTACAGTTTTGCATCACGCGCAACGCTGACGGGGCTAGGCGTGACATCATTTCTAGTTGCCAAATTAGGCGATGATTATGATGCTGCAGAATTAGCCATAGCCGGTTTTGGCTTATCAGTAATTGGCTGGTTTGGTGGATATGTAGTCCTGAGAGACACAGATAAAACTCGCAGCATCCTAGTATCTAAAGGCATCGATTTTCGCGCATGGTTGTTTTCCAATTCCGATGACACTTACCCAGATTGGTTTGATCAAATTAAAAAGACCTACAAGCCCGGCCGCCGTAAATATGCTCTGCCCGTCGGAGTAGACCCAGATACTGGCAAGATCGTTGAGATTCAGATGAAAAATGCAGAGGTTCATCAGATTTACCAAGGCAGATCTGGCAACGGGAAGTCTTTTTTGGTACGTCAAAACATCATTGCGGCCGCAATGTCAGGCAGATATCAAGTCACAATTTGTGCATTGAGCGGAAAAGACTATCGAAGCATTGAACCTATGAAGAACCTTCATCTTTTCTCTTTCAACAGCCGGAAATATGGGCGCGAGGCGGATGAAAGAGTAAAAGCTTTTGTAGATCACTTGCTACAAATTCTCAAAGATTTCAATGCAGAAATCATTCGACGTCAAGAAATGGTTGAAAGATATGGTGTTACAGACCTGAACGATGTTCGAGCTGATCAGCGTCCACCAGCCTTAATGCTAATTTTGGAAGAGTTTACTAACGCACTCGAACAGGCCTCAACAGGTCGAGCCAAAAAAGCTGATGGTGCCGCCATTCGGGATGAAATCCTCAGTCAAGTTCAAATGATCATGAATTACGGTCGTTCATCAATGTGCTTTTTGCTGCTGGTTGCTCAACGTCCGTCGGGTGTCATACCTCCCGGCATAGTCAAGCAAGCTGTCAACATAGTTACTAGAGTAGGCGGTCCGCGTGAGGCATCCACTGTCACCGGTGTGGCACAAAGTGGAGCTGAACACCTTCGAGTTTTTGATGAAGAGTCAGACGAGCTATCACAGGCACTAATCGTCTCAAGTCGCCAGAAACGGATTGTAGACGTGCCATATACCCCACTTGATGCACTTACGGCTCTAGCAATGACCTATGAAAATGAGGTTCGATTTACCAGCGATCCACAATGGGTCTCTTTCTATAAAAGATCACAAAACAGACAAATTACGCTGGCTCTCTCGCCCAATGTCCCGACACACGCGCCAGTTCGAGAATCTAAAAGAAACAAGACTGTAACCAGAGTAACCGTACCCGCTGAATCTGGATCTATTCGCGCCCAAACAGTAAGAAAAGTAGAAAAAATCGAATCGGTTACCCCTACGCAAAACCTGAAACCAGCTCTACCGCTCGCCAGCTGGCTGACATACTTCGAGCGAACCTATCCACAAATTAATTGGCCAGAAAATTCCCCCCACCCCTCAAAACATCAGTGGGTTGCACTGTCATTATTTGCCGCGGCCAAAGCAGATTACATGCAAATATCTGGCCCAGCTGTCTTCAATGGATCTCATGGAGATCACCGTGACTCATGGGCGACTGTACTGAAATACCGTCATTCACTTACAGCCAAAGTAGACCTGAGCCAGTTAAAAAGAGAGCTAGATCAGGTCATCGCTTTTTACTACGAGGGATATCCTATCGTTAAGGGCTTCCTTCCAGAAAATGCGGCGCTAACGATGGAGCGGTTCATTGCTCTAGGGCTATGCATCCATGCGGGTCTGAGCAAGAACAAAACCGTTCTTGGCGTTTTCGGCAACAAGAAAGGGACATACATGTCCTACCACTCTCATGCTGAAAACATGATGAGACTGTATGCAGCTTCAAAAAACTAGCTTTATAGATTCTTGGAATTTAGGTCGTGAAATGGCCCGGAGTGATCTTAGATTCTGGTTCATCGCCATCTCCACCTTCTACATCCTCATGAAAACACCAATTTTTCCATACACACTCACAGCTACACGAAATTTACTAGGCTCACACAAAGCATCTAGCCCTATAAACCTGAACTTCCCCTACTCCCATATTGTGCATACTGTCGCAAATCGGGAAGGGATGAATCCACTGATCCTAGCAGCCGTTATCGACATTGAATCAGGCTGGGACCCAAGCGCTGTGTCATATGCAGGAGCACAGGGTTTAACACAGATGATGCCTTACATGCAGCGTGCTTACGATTGTGGCGATGTATTTATTCCGGCTGAGTCGATCTCCTGTGGTGGGGCATTTCTAGGTGACTTAATCAGAAAATATGGAACAGGACCGGGTCAAATCGAGCTGGCCATCGCCGCATACCATGCAGGCGAGCCACAGGTTGACGCATGTCAGTGTGTACCTCGCTCGATCGACAAAGAGTATGTACGACGCTGGAAATTGGCTTACTCAAAATATATAGAAACCAATTGGATTCAATCCAATAACGCCAGCCGTGTTAGCTCCAGCGATGTCGTTATCCCCTTTAAAACATCGTATGCAATCACGAATGACCAGCTTCATATTGGTGGGTGGGGGAACGCGACGCATGGCGTTGATGTCTCAACCGGTCCAGAGTTTGGCCACACAGTCTATGCACCCATAAGCGGTGTGGTGAAGTATCTGGGCTACGACGGCGTAGGCAACACCGTCATCTATATCGTCAATGACAAATGTGAGGCGGCAATGCTGCATGGCAACTACAAGTTTGCCTTTGTTGGTCAGCAAGTTGTAGCCGGCGTTACTCCAGTTGGCCTAGAAAGCTCAATTGGCAACTCGTCTGGTCCTCACACTCACTTTTCCTATGCCTGCCATGGGAAGTTAATCAATCCGCTTTATATCACTTTAAATCAAAATTAGATCATCAAAAGGAGATCATCATGACTAAGAACAACACCCAAAACATTTTCGGTTGGGACCCAGGAATGGGAAACCAAAAGCTATTTTCACATGAAGGTGGCACAATTTTTCCAAGCCATATTGCAATTAAGAATGGCTCAACAGTAGCTGTCAGCGGCGGGATTAAGGCCAAGAATAAACCGATGGAACTTAGTGTAAACGGATCGGAATTCTATGCAGGTCTTTCGTCTCACTGGTATGGGGAACCGATTGAAAATCTTGGCTATGATCGTCTCTTAGGTGCTCCAGAATTACGTGTTATGTTTTATGCGGTGATGACAAAACACATTCGCGAGTACAGATTAGATAATCAGTTCAGCGTTTCAAAAATCGTTGTAGGCTTGCCGTTTGAACTGTGCGGAGCAGACTTTGAGAAAAACAAAAGAAAGGTCTCAAGTTTCCTCAAAGGGGTACATACATGGGACACTGACGGCCAATCCTACGAAATCACCATCGAGCAGGTTGATATTACAAACCAAGCGATTGGCGCATTTTTTGACATGCAGCTGGATAGTGACTGCAAATTTATCCCTGATAATGTGAGATTTAATCGAGGCGGCATCCTTGTGGTATCAGTTGGCAACAAAACAACCGAAATCCTATTTCTAGATGATATGAAATTGGTGCCCAACAAAACGGCAGGGAAGACATACGGGGTCTCAGACCTCCTTCGCATGACCGATCCAGAAGGGCTCTACACATTGGCGCAATTAGATGAAAAGTTGAGAGGAAAGGCATTGGACATCAGCCAAACAGAACCACTTTGGACCAGAAACGTTCTAGGTAATATTCAGCAGGTAGGTGGTGACTGGAAACAAGCTCAACGTGTAATCTTAGTAGGTGGTGGAGCAGCCCTAATCAATGGAACATTCAACAACTACTTTGCCGGCCGGGCGTATCGTCCGGACGATCCAATCCTATCTGTTGTGCGTGGCCTGTATAAAATGGGCGTAATGAGATCGAAATCTAAAAGCAAAAAGTAGGGTTTGCCATGTCTAAAATAGACCAGACCATGGATAAAAAGCGTAGAAGCGGTCGGCCGAAGGATGAGCGAAGCAAGTTCATTCTTCGGACCACAATTACCTTAACTGAGGGGGTTGATGATGACCTGATAAAGATTTTTCAGGGGTATGAGGGAAAAATACCTCAGTTAATCATCTCCCTCATGCGCTCTGGCGCAGATGACTTTCAGCCGATTATCGGTGATGATTATGATCCAGAAGCGGCATTATTGGCCGCTATGGACGATTTTTTCTAGCAAAATTATTCTTTACGTAACAAAACAGCCCTTATTTTTATTGCGTAAAAAATTCTTTTGCGCCCGCATTTCTAAAAAAAGCGGGTAGAATTCTAAAAACATAGAATTTTTGTTTCAAAAATATGATTGAAGGTGCTTTATGACCCATATTATTGCGATCACAAATGAAAAAGGGGGAGTCGGGAAAACGACAACCGCTGTCCATCTGGCCTGCGGCATCCGCAGGTTTACAAATGCAAGCGTGCTAGTCGTAGATATTGGTCCTCAAGCTAACACCTCATCACGTTTTATGCCTACCGGATTTGTTGAAATGACAGATTTTCAGGATGAACCATCTATTGTGGATGTTCTCGTGGATGGATATCCACTGGGAGATGCTCTTTACAGTGTTTATCTGGACCCTGCACTGGGTGAAGAATCTGAAACAATCGATATATTACCAGCGAAACTAGACCTTAATGATGCTAGGGATGCTTTGGTGTCTAAACCACGAAGGGAGTACCTATTAGCCGATGCATTTTTAAAATTCAACCACAGCATTTCACCAGAGGAAGCTTATGATTTCGTCATTATCGATTGCCCTCCTTCTAAGGACGACTTCAACCGAAATGCACTAGTTGCATCAACGCATGTTTTGGTGCCTTTTATGCCGGGAAAAAACAACTTGTCCGGCATCGCGACACTTCAAGCATCTATACAGGAGGCCAATGAGCTACAAATGCTCAATCGCCAACCCTCAACGTCCGTGTTAGGGACAGTTATAACAATAGCGAACCTACAAACTAATCTTTTTCGTGACGCTCAGCAGATTATAAAATCCCAGACCAACTATCCAATTCTAGGAGTGATACCAAGACTAGTAGCGATTGAAGAGGCAGAAGCGGCACAGTCGGATGTCTTTGTGTATCAACCAAAAAGCAAAGGGGCGGCCGCTTATCGCAAATTAGTTGAAAACGTCTTGCACACGGTGGGGTATAAAGCATGAGAAGAAAAAGTACGCGTAACCTTACAGGAACCACACCTCTTGGTGGCACACCTATTTTTAAATCTGGTGGAGCAAATGAAAGTACTTCTCTCCCTCTCCACACAATCCTTCCTGATCCCAATCAGGCCCGTGAGATACTTCCCTCTGAAGAGATGAAGCAAGCTCTTTATGATGGTGTTTCCCCACTGGACATCATGGATCAGATGCTCAAATTTAAAGATCATCAGCCAGTTCAAAGTATCATTCAACTAGCTGAGACTATTAAAGATGCGGGATTAATTCAACCAATCTCAGTTAGACCAAAAGAAAAAACTGGTTTGACAGACCTCCCTGCTACCGTGAGTCACATTATCACAACGGGTGAGCGCCGCTGGTGGGCGCACGTCTATCTCGCTGCAACAAAGCAAACAGTCTTAGGACAGTTGCCCACTAACATTGCGGTCACTTTTACCCCTGAAAATGCCAATGCTGTACTTCAGCAGCTATTAGAAAATTTTCAGAGGGATGATCTAAATGCAGCCGAACGGGCGTTTGGTCTGATCCAGCTAAAAGATGAGCTGGAGAAATCGAGTCAACGGAAAGTTAAATGGGAACACGTCTATGAAGCACTGGGGATCAACAAGAGATACGGTATTTACCTTCGGAAGGTAAATGATCTCTCTCCGCAAGCAATTGAGTTCATCAAGAAAAACAATTTTAAAGAAGGTTCAGTTCGACCGATTAGCACCCGTTTGAAAGATTATCCAGATCATCAGATGGCCGCTTTAAATCACTTGCTCAAGCTTCAGGCAACCGATCCCGGTGACTTGCCGTCTCTAGATCTATTCATTGACAATCTTCTTGCCGGATCAGGAGCGAAAAAAAATAAACCTACCCAGAAACCTCGAATTTCTAAGCCGGTCAGCCCAAAAGCACTTAACAAGGGCATAGGGAAAATTAGAACAGATTTATCAGCCATTGACCTGCTTTCGATTTCAAAAAGGGATAGGGAACCCATTGTCGAATCACTTGAAGAATTGATTCGAGAAGCAACGCAAAAGCTGAATTCGCTAAACGAATAAAAACAATTTATCTCCCAAAAAAAGGTGCACAGTTGTGCACCTTTTTAATTTCTACATCTTTTGTCAGCCTCCCCCACCCCGGCTATGCATTGCAAATTTCAAGTAAACTTTTCCCACATTTTATCCCAACTCCAGAGGTACATTTTTTTCAAAGCGACACCTACATAAGGGTAGGGGGGTCTAAAAAAATCATCTCTTTTCTGAAACAGAAATCGAGCATCTTTTTTGACGCATCCCAGTTCTTAGATTTTGTCCCCTTGAATCGTCTAAGCGAACACAGAAAACAAGCCCAAAATTCGGGATCAAAAGCCAAAAGACTTTTCATTTCTCAAGCGTAACTACCAGTAACCACGCTGGTTACCCCTAAAAACACTCGGTTACGGTCAAAAAGGTGCACAACTGTTCACCTTTTTGACCGTGAATTTTGGAAACACGAGTTGAGTTGATTCCTCCTGAACACACCCAGCCCCAAAATAGCCCCGAATTCGCTCTAGCCCTTTATTTGTGTGGATACGGGCACAAATCAGCGCCCGCGTCAAATTTGACGCATATTTGGCCTGCTTTACGGTCTGTTCTGATTGCAATCGCTTTCGACTAAAAATCCACATCGAAAAGGTGAACAGCTGTGCACCCTTCATGAACGATTGGCCTAGCTTGACAATTTGGCATGGGGACTGCATTAAGCAGGCTCAGCATAAAACACGCGTAAGTTCTCTTTGCTATGCGGTACAGTATTTTTTGCTTCTACAAAAGCCTGAAATGCATCAACCTCAGCAGTATTGTTAGAGACGGGCGTGCCGTCACCGTAGATGAGACCATTTTCAACAGGTGATGGCGCAGCCTTGTGATTTCTTGCCCCTGAATCCTGCACGTCAGGATAGTCACCTGTAGCTCGCACGCCGTCCGCTTGGGTGACATCAGCCACAGGGATATGGCTCAAACCATATGCAGGATATCCGCTGATCATGCCGCCCATTCCGCGCATTTGCTCCGCCGTCCATGCTTGGCCCAGCATGAGCATCTGTATCGCCATAGCACGCGCCTTGTCGATGGTGAACGCGACATTTACCTTTTCTTTTGGTCCTTGCCCCGGCGTGACTGCGCCATTCTTAGCCAAGATACCAGGTCCATTTTCAATGGTGATGAACACTTTGGGCTTTTCCCCATTTTGCGAACCAATCGAATAAGTCCGGCTTTGGACTTCGCCTTCAACCCGGCTGCCTGTGAATGCCTTTCTTGGCACCACTTTGCCCCTTAGGATGCCGTGCATGTCGGCCAGAAATTCATAGAGTTCAACATAACAGTAAACCTGAACAGATGCACCTTGCCCTCTCGTGTACGATCCGGCTATTAGCTTTAGTTTGCCAATGGCCAGCGCGTCGTCAATGTGGAAATATGTTCTTTGTGTCACTTGTGAGAAAAAGCGTACACGTTGCCCCTCAGCAACAGGAGGGATTTCTGGAATGATCATGAAATTTAAAATGAGATGATCCCCTTGCGACACTGCGCAAGGGGATCGATCAAAAAGGGAGACTCGAAAACAAATTAGAAAGCAAGGCTCAGCTGCAAAGGGACAGATGTCACATCGGTCGCATCTGCGACAGCTAACAGTTGCTCAGTGGGTGCAACTGCTGGAACGGCTTCTGCAACTTGAACAGCTGGTGGTGAATCGAGGGTTAGCATGCCTCTATCATCAAGGGGACCGTCTTCGCCAATCACTTCATCTGAAGCCAGATAGGCTGCGTTCAAATCCGCAAACGCAGATTGCAGGTCGGGCATTTTGACATGACCAGACACCGCTTGCTTGGCAAGATCGGCCATAATGCCACCGCTTTCATCCATACCTGCCATCTGATTCTGGTTAATGGCATCCCCATTAACCAAAATGGCAGCTTTCACCTTCTTTGCCATGTACTCAAGGGACTGCATTTGCAGCGTGTGGTTATAGACAAAGAATACGACTTTAACCGGCTTGTCCTGCCCGATCCGAAACGAGCGGCGACTAGCCTGAAGCATCGTGAAGACTGAGAACTCCGTTCCCATCCAAATAATGGTGGGGAACTCCAAAAGATCGAGACCGGTTTCGACCTTTTTGGGGTGAGTGATCAGCACTTGTAACCCATTGGCAACGCGCTTCTTGACCCACTCTTCCCGCTTCTTGGCCTCAACTTTGAGAACCTCTGCCTGAATCCCGACATCATCAAACATCGCCACCCAGCGAGGCGTGATATCGCGTGAGGCGGTCTGCTGGCAGTAGAGCAAGCATTTCCGACCGGCAGCCAGCTCCGCTTGAACATACTCAAGGATCTCCACTTCTTTTGGCAAGAGTGCGTCACCCATACCGGGAGCCCGCACTAGAACAGACGGTTCAATGCCATTCAGTTCAGCCTCTTCACCTTTTGTTTTGGGATCAATGATGATTTCATCGCGGAAGGCACTATCTGGCTGTAGGTTACAGCTACTAAACCATGCACCGATCAGCGATTTATCACCCAAAACCAAGCCTAATTTCATCTCTTGTTCAAGCCGTTCTTTCATTGCCAAGTAAGTTGCAAGCTGCTCAGGGCTGGGCTCTACAACCTTTACTATCTCTTGATAGGGTGGGAGTGCACTGGAAATATCTTGGAGCGAAATGAACGCCGCCATATTGATCAGCCATGTGATCATCTCGGGAGATGACGAGGGCAGCTCTTTCGGCACAGGTCGGCCGCGGCTGTTCCCGGTTGTTTTTCCAGAAACGGGATCATAGTCATTTTTCTCAACCCACTGAGTAATCCCATATTGTGCGACCCACTTAGCCGCCTGAATCCGCAAGCGACCGCTGCCTCCCTTCCATGTGAATGCGTCACGTACCTTGTGATCCATTCGATAGAGAAGATGGAAAATGTTGCTTGCCTTGCCACCATAAACGGTACCGGTTAAGCCGATCGCTTTCTTGCTGGCCTCAATAAGCCGATGAAAGGCATACCCCTGATCGGTATCTGAGCCCTTCATCATGTGTACTTCATCACTAATCAGTAGATCGATAGCCCCTTTATGCTTTTTCAGCAGATAGGTAGCCATGGGCCACTTCGCCCACCCTTCTGGCTTTGTTTGATGATTGAGGATCATCTGGGCCTCAACCGGATCAATGGTGGCGTAATGGCTTCGATTCCAACTCCAAGTATCTTTCTGGCTTGTGCTCACAATCGCTTGGCGAATACGGGCTTCACTTGCAAACAGGCGCTGCAAACTGCCACCCTCCTGCCCTCCACGCAGCTTGCGTGTGAAATGGGCCATTTTGGTCCCGCACTTGGCACAGGTTTGTATTCCCTTGAGTTTTCCAAAACTCTCAGGACTGTGGGGCAAACCTTCTTTGTCAAACTGAGCGGCACCACACCCCGGACAGCACACCTGCCCGTATTGGCGACGATATTTATTCAACGCATCTGAAGCGATATCTGGATGGTTAAATCCAAGATCCGGCATATCCAATAGATTGATGGTGGATTTGGTATACGCATGGCTCCAGCCTGAAGCCATTTTTGAGCGAGAAATTGCAATAATCCCCACGACTGGACCGGTCTGGGTGTCAATCGCCAGCCACTCATCCAGTTCTGCCATCGACTCAATGACAGTGCCGCGACACAGGGGCCAAGTCACCTCAGCTTCACGCTTCCATTTTTTTACCAAATGAGGGGGGCAGACGATCAGGGTTCGCTTGGCATCGATGGCGGCCGCCACGGAAATACCTTGGATTGTTTTCCCCGTTCCCATTTCCCCGTTGATGATGGCTGTTTTCTGATGCTGTAGCGCTGTGGCAATCGCGGCCACAATGTGCTTTTGCGCAGGCAGTAAGCCGGTTGCATTCACAAACGGAATTTTCCGACTCCGATTAAGAGATTCAATCGTGTCCCGAAATGGTGATGTTGCGTAATCCTCTAAACGATAGAGCGGTTTGTAGGTCTCAGCCACATATTGACTAAGCTGATCCAAGTAAGTGGCAATGAAGACCGGTAGGTCTTCACCGTTGTACTCCACCAACTCTCCGCTTTCGCTGATCGTCGAGATTGTGGTATGTACTCGTTCTGTGTTGGTGGTGACCTTTTTGGGTTTGTCAGTCTCCTTGCCTTGGATTTCAGTCGTTGCGTGTACCTTTTTGAAGGTCCGCCCTTTAATCAAGAGCCTTTCACCACTGTCGGGATCTGTTAGCACCACATTATTCAAAAGACCAGCTGCGATACAGGCCAAGATATGCCCCTTCTTTAGGGGCATAATGGGTCGAATGCCGAACTTAAAGGCACTTTGAGGATAGATGTGATCTCCAAAGGCCTTCAGCCCGGACGCGCCATGTTCCTCAGCCTCAGCACGTGCCTCATCCGGATCTACGATTTTAGAGCGAAAGTAGAAAGGGGCTTGAGTGGGTGCGGGGATTTCAAAAACCGGTTTAGAAGCGATTTCAAGAACGTTTAGCGCGGTTCCGATCTCCCCTAGTCGCTTGAGTTCACGGGTTAGCTCTGGCCGTGGGGTAATTGACTGCGGCAAGCGTCGGCCGAAGACCACAATCTGCTTGAAGGTGGTATATTCCCCGTTGGGAAACCGGGCCACTTTTATATCTGTGAACCAGCTGGCCAGATAGTTTCTCACCTTCACTTTCGTGATAACGTGTTGCGGCACAACATAAACCAAAAGACCGCCCGGCTGAAGCAGCGGCCGGCAGTTGCGCAAGAACGCATACTCCATACGGCCGTCCATGTGGTCATAGTCGTAAGGTGGGTTTAGATAAAGTAGACCCACAGAGTCTTTGGGCATATCCACATGTTCGTAGGTGTCATGGACCACGCGGGTATGGACATCTTGATCCATGTGAGCCATCTGGCGCCCCATGAGAGGGTCTAACGCCTCCGCGGTCTGCATCGACCGATCTGCGTGAATCTCAGCCCCGTATGGCTCTAGATCTAATTCTTCAGCCATCTCAGTGAGGGCAACACCGGCCCCTGCACAGGGATCGAAGATGCGCCCACCATTTGGGGCGGTCAGATAGGACAGAATAAGCTCTGTCACATTAGGGGGGAGGGCATAGTAGCCCGCTTTCTTCTTGCTTTCGAGTCTTGTCATTTTTCGTATAGCTGTCTTTGGTGAAGCAAAAACAACCACAAAAAAGGCCGATCCGCAATTGGATCGGCCTTTGTCACAGTAAGGTTTAAACCGGTCTAGAGAGAAATCACTTTTTCTTTGAGTCCGGTCTGAACGATTTCTATCCATTCTGCCCCGTCTGGATTAACCTGCCAGAACAGCAGACCGTGACAGTCTTCTTCAAGGGGAACAATGAGCTTTCTTGCAATGCCAGATTCCCATAAATAGGATGCCCAATTTTCCAGTAGGGGGGTCTCTATCGCCTTTGTCAGACGCATGAAGAAATTTTGCAGAAGCGTCACGCTTCCTTCTTCAAATCCTTCACCGGCACAGTAAAAGGGCTGCCCCGGCTCCATTTTTTCAAGCGATGCTTGATGATGGATGATGACCCAGTCGTCCCAACCACAAGGGAGCACACGCCGAACAGTGGCTGCACCCGCTTTGGGCGGTGGCTGTAATCTGGCTGAAATGCAGTAGATAGAACGTGCGCCGCGTACGGCGGCCCAATTGGCATTGACGCTACTGCGTGGTCCAATGATGCGCATATAGACCAGCATATTGTCTGTATCACGGGTTAAACCCAAGCATTCGACCCGTAGACCGTCAGCCAAGGCGATTGTCTGAGGGGTTTTATCCGTCTGCCCCAGTTGCTTGTAGCAGCCATAGTTTCTACAAAACTGTCCGGCTTCGAATATTGGGCTGACTTGGCTAGGCCAGATATCCTCTTCTTCGGGGCTAAAACCAGCTTGGACGAGCAATCTAGCCCAAGAAGTGTTTTCTGTAAACCACTGGATCGCTTTTTGCATTTGGGCGTCTGTTCCCACGGGCAAACTTTCCACCAATTTGGCAAGCTCAAGCACAATTTCCTGCGCCAAAATAAGCTTTGCCCCGCGATCCCCATGTCTGTCTGCGCTGCGGATTTGGGCAGCTTCAATCGCCTGCTTAATAAGCTGATCGATGTTGTCTGGGACATCCAGCGGGATTGGATGGAGCAATCCATCGTTATCCCGGCAAGTGGACATATAGCCACATGCTTTTAGCACCTCGTGCCACCACGAAGATGGAATGATGTTTTCTGGGTCTTCATTGACGTTGCGTCTAAAAGCCCCGCGGCAGCCAGTCTGTCGGATAGACCTCTTCTCAATTGGATGGCCATTTCTCCACTTGAGGGCCTCCTGTATTTCCCGCTTGAACCCTTCAAAATTAGGCTCAAGCACTTTCTTGAAATATCTGCCGTTTGTGGCCAAGTATCGGCCGGTCGTGTCGTCGTCACTGCCGACAATTTCATTCCAACCACTACTCAGCATATGCTGAGCAGCCAGCGCTTCTAAGAAGTCCAATTCCCCATTCTCAAGATGATATTTCTCTTTTTGGAAAATTATTGGAGATAGGAAGTCTATGAGCCGATCTAACCACACGTAGTGGTAGGGTGTTCCTAGTAGGGTGGTATGGCCGTCTAGTACACGGGGGAGAAATCGATCCCAGATATTCTCCGGGACTTCTATCCGCTGACGGTAGCGGCCCCGCTGATTAAACGGAACAGCCGGCGGGTTTAGCTCGATCTCCCCGCCAAATCCACAGGCCGCACAGATACGGTTCAGCAAGTTGCTGACGCGGGTGTAATCTGCTTCAGTCTGTATGCCCTGAACACCGAATAGAATAGCGGCCGCGGCTTCAAGCGCCTGATCTGCGCTAATAAATTGATGGGTATCCACAGTCAGCTGGGGCAGGTCTTGAATGGCTTGTTTTATGCTGTCCTCAATGTGCTGATCGTTTTGTACTTCGGCGTTCGCAACTGTCCCGGCAGTCTCAGCGGGGGCAGTAGGGTCAATAATAATTGTTTGCATGAGTCTGTCCTTGTATGTTTAATCACTGAATTTAGATAGGCTTCAGCACACCTTCTTGTTCGCCGGCCCAGCGTAGCCAATCCATCACCCACTGGGAAACAGCTCCATCCACTTGTGTCCCCAGCGTTTCTAAATATCTAGATGCAGCTAAGGCTTGCTGTAGATGGCTGGGCCAACTGAGGCTAATAGGTTGAAAATCGGGGGCGCTCAATAGATATGTTTTGCCATCCGCGCAGCGGAAAATATCTCCCATTTGAGTAGAGCGGTGACGCTCTGAAATAGCTGTGACATCACGGTTATGGGCCCAATTAGTCCGAACATGATTGGTTGCACAAAACGACCGTGGCACGTGCGTGGTATTGACAATGGCTACAAGGCAATATTGATTAAGTTGAATCTGAGCCTGCTCTTGAAGTTGTTCGACTGAACTAAGGAGCAAAATTCTGTGGTAAATGTAGATCATGAAAAGCAAAACGGCCGCTCAATTGAGCGGCCGTTAAGTAATATTGTTGCTGAATAGAACAGAGAAAATCTGTCACCCTCCCAAGACGTTAGTCTTGGCTAAGCAATCCTTAGACATCAAGTTGATATTTAGAATTCCCGTTTGCCATTTTTGTGAGTACCTCAAAATGTTTAACTTATCCCTACTGGCGTGGGGTCAATACCCCCCAAACACAAACAAAAAAACCGCCCCAACGGTTCATCCCCACTGGCGTGGGGTCAATTAGCCACATGCTTTTAGCACCTCGTGCCACCACGGTTCATCCCCACTGGCGTGGGGTCAATGTCTGCCAGCGTTGCTACACGATTGATACCAACCGGTTCATCCCCACTGGCGTGGGGTCAATTTGACGTACTGAAACGGGTTTTCATCAACCCGCGGTTCATCCTCACTGGCGTGGGGTCAATACGAGTTCAGAAGAAAAATGGCTGGAATATGATCGGTTCATCCCCACTGGCGTGGGGTCAATGTCCTCATCTTCATTCCAACTGTGGGCCTACTCGGTTCATCCCCACTGGCGTGGGGTCAATGATATCCATTGATGTAACAGAGGCCGCGACGCGGTTCATCCCCACTGGCGTGGGGTCAATGAACACATCAACCTGCACCCCCTCACCTAGTTCGGTTCATCCCCACTGGCGTGGGGTCAATGCCGCAACGCGAAGTTAAAGAAGATTCTCCTGTACGGTTCATCCCCACTGGCGTGGGGTCAATCCTTTTTTAGGGTTGCAATGTTGCTTGTATCGCGGTTCATCCCCACTGGCGTGGGGTCAATGTAAATAGCGGCCACCGACCCGGCCGATTGAACGGTTCATCCCCACTGGCGTGGGGTCAATACAGGTGATGAACGAATTCCCTAAACCGGTTACGCGGTTCATCCCCACTGGCGTGGGGTCAATCAACACCTTAATGCCTGTTTTGTTGATGAAAGCCGGTTCATCCCCACTGGCGTGGGGTCAATAATAGGGTATGGATCGTAGGGCGATCAGTTTGCGGTTCATCCCCACTGGCGTGGGGTCAATATTGGAGCGTAAGGCCCAATCCCCCCAGAGCCCGGTTCATCCCCACTGGCGTGGGGTCAATGACTTAGTGGGATAACCGCTAGATCGCTTCCCGGTTCATCCCCACTGGCGTGGGGTCAATGCTAACGGCTTAGGCATCACCTACGATGACGCGGTTCATCCCCACTGGCGTGGGGTCAATCCACACCGGATCAGGTTTCTCACCCGGCCGGTACGGTTCATCCCCACTGGCGTGGGGTCAATCCATCGGGTCGATCCTTCGCCCAGTCGGCCGATCGGTTCATCCCCACTGGCGTGGGGTCAATGCGAACTCCTGTTCTAGCCCCGTGACATCCCACGGTTCATCCCCACTGGCGTGGGGTCAATTTTAGCGCGGGGTGATGTGGTCACATGCGTAGACGGTTCATCCCCACTGGCGTGGGGTCAATCTTACGCTGATTAGGCCGCGCTACTTTTTTCCCGGTTCATCCCCACTGGCGTGGGGTCAATTTGGGCGGGAAATGCGGAAATAAAAACCTATGCCGGTTCATCCCCACTGGCGTGGGGTCAATACTAAATCGATCAAAATCCGCAAATAGCGGTTAACACAAGGGGAAATTATCCAGATATGGGGGTGTTTTGCAACCGTTTAAGCCGTTTGCGAATGACACTTCCGTTTGCTTTTTCATCAAGATCATGCGGAATTTGGATGAGCTGGAGCCCTTCAATTTCAACAATGTGACGGCTGGTGTCTCCAAATGAGCGCATTTGAAAACGCTGCTCTCGGTTGGTGGACCAAGCTTGAAAAACGCCTCCAGCCTTGCTCTTATCAATACACTTAAACCAGAGTTCGTCTCGGATTCTGGCGGAGACATGACCAATGAAGATACCGGATTGGGGTTCAAGCAGCCAGCGGCTGAGCTCGCCACGTAAGCCAACCGGGACTTTTTCTAAAATCATGACAACCATGGTTAATCGTCTCCTTATATCTTAGACCAAAGTTTGGTGGGGAGCGCGCCATCCTGATCTATATCACCATCTTCTTCGATCGTTTTGGTTTGGCTGTGTTCATCGACTAGCGAAAGCAGATGGTCGATGTCGGGCAGGATCCGTTTGAGCAATCCGGCATCTTTAAATCTCTGCCGACAGGCGGCTCTGACTCGGCTTTCGAGTTTGGTAGTTCCTTTGGATGTTTCTTCAAAGGCGACAGGGATGGTGATTTCAGCTTTGTACAGGTCTGCGATATCATAGACAAAGGAGAGCTGTTTGCCGGTGTGGATAAAGCCAAGCCCGGCCGAATACCCACCAGAGACGATGGCGGCGTGACACATCCCGTTTAGCAGGGCGTTGGCACTAGACAGGGCTTTGTTGATGGGATCTGTGGCGCCCCAACTGCCCCGTTTGTAGCTGCGGCCGTGCCATTCAACGCCATATTTTTCGCTGGCGAGCTTGTAAGCGGTACGGACTCTGACTCCTTCTTTCCCACGGATCTGCTGAAGGGTAAGGTTAGGTTCTAGTCCGCCGTCATCTTTGAAGCGGTGGAGATACATGCGGCGCACAACTTCAAGCCGTTTGTCTGGATCGCTGACGAGCTCGGCCTGTTTGAGTAGGCGGTACCCTTTGCGCGTTTCGCCGGTTCCTTGGGCATAAAAGCGGGTCGCGTCTTGGCCGGTCCAAAGTACGCTGGTGCCGTTGCGGGCGAGTATGGTCATGGCGGCGTGGCTGATGCTGGTGCCAGGTCCTAGCATGAGGACGGATAGGTTGGCGGTGGGGACTAGGGTGCGGCCGTCTTCTTTGACAAATTCTATGGCCTGCTGTTTTTTATCTAGGATGGCGTGTTCGACGTAGAGATAACTGAGGCTGTCGCGGAGTTTGGGGAGTTCGTGATAATTTTGCATTTTTAGCTTGTCAGCCCATCAGTCAATCAGCGTCGCTTTGCTTACATCAGCTTTCAATTGCGTGGTGAACAGAATCAGCAGTGATTAGCTGATGGGCTGTAGATATGTGTGTATGCGGTTGTTAAGGTGGTAACAAGTAGCGATTTGGGTCGCTACTTGATTTTGACAACCGCGATTTGAATCGGGGTTAAATGGTTCAATTGTGAAAATTGTCTCCAGTGTGTCCAGCTGGACCCCTACAGGAGCCTATGATGGGTTAAACGGGTGCAAGTGAGAGGAGTCCGCAGCCGAAGGCCTTGGAGGGGCCGATGCCGTTGATGAGGGCCTGGCTGAAGAGAGTTGGGTCTGTGACTTGCAGGATGCCGTCGTATTGAACGGCTTGGAATTTGAGTTTGTGGTTTCGTTCCGGCCGGTCGGCTTTGGCCTGAGCAAAAATTTTGTCAGTTTTTGCGCCACGATCTCGGAAATCAACTTGAAGGACTTTAAAGCCATTGCTCGGCCGACCTATTTCAGTGCAGCCCTCGCCTTTCGTCTTTATCCAATGAAAATATCTCTCATCTTTAGTTTTCCCATTGGGCTTATCTCGTTTGTCGTATGAATGGCGTTTCCCATCGCGCTTGACGCTAGGATTGGCAACCAGACGAAAACGGTAGATTTGATCACGCTGGGGAGTAATATTTATCTGTTTGGATTGTGGCAAAACATTTAAATAGCGACCGTTGTCAGCTTGCTCAAGGGTAACTAAATTTGGAGCTGTTTGAGACTGTAGAAGCAAAATGATTTTGCCAGTTCTATAGTCACTGTCTACTCTATGCAGAGCTTTTGCGTTATTCCTACTGCTATCAAACACTCTGGTAGTCAGTGTACGGTGTAATTGATAAGGGTTTCGCATTTCACTGCGGACCTGAGCACTTAAAGGATTAAGAATTAATTTGGAAAGATAAAACTGTGTCATTGTGCTATCTCCTGAAAGCTCATTAGTGGGTATGAAGCTTCTGGTTCATATCGTGGACAATCTATAAAAGTTGTTGCTGTACGCCGTGGGTGAAACTTTCGGCCGAACTTCGCAAAACTTACGGGTTGGTCTTTAACAAAAGATTGACCCTTTTTCATGTCTTCTATAATCATGCGAAGTTGCTTTCCATCTTCCTCATGCTTAACTTTATTTTGTCCCAGCCAAGGGTATTCGCTTAAAGCAGTTTTGAGGTCTTGATCTACTTTTAAACCATCTGGCAAATGGGTCGGCCTAGAAGGAGGACATGATTTTCGACCAAGAAACAAAGACCAAACGGGTCGCTTAAGTGCCTGATTTAGCTCGGAGAGCAAGCCGATTTCGCCTTCAAGGCCAACTAAGAACATCGCATCGGTTAGGTAGTAGCGTGTTGAAAGTGTTGTTGAAGGTTTACTTTTGAGTTTGTTTGTGATTGTGTGGAAGTCTCTGAGAATTTTGCCTTCATGATCTACTCGTACACCCATCCGAAGCTGCGCAAGATCATCTAATGGCTTTGCTCGATCCCGACCCAGCGCTGCACACAACAAACCGATGATGCCACTTTTTGATGGTTCACGGCCGGTGTCGCGCACAATATATTCGCTCTGTGTTCCCCACGATTGGAGTGGGGCAACACACTGTAAAAGTAATGTAGCCATTGTTACCCTGTGGCTAAAGCCTGATTGATGGGAGCCAGCCAAGCTGAAACAGTTTCATGTTTGTTATCTTCTAGATGAGTCAGCGTGGTTGGTTCGAGTTCGGCCGAATACGCACTTATAGTTGATACTTCAGCATCATCATAGAAGCGTGTTAATGCACCCCAAAGTTGGTCTAAATTTAGAATCGATTCAGAAACATATCCCTTTCCTTTATTGGCTTTAATAGGAGTTTCAAAGGAATTTGCTAGGTTCCAGCTCATTCCGTCTTGGCGGACCACGGCTAGGGCGAAACTGGTTGGATTTTGAGCAGCAAATGCGTTTTGCTTGCCTGTAGGGATAGCATCGATGGCTGATCGGAGGAAAGCATGAACGGTTCGCTGCGCTAATTCTCTGCTATCTAAATTTTCATTTAGCAAGTTAAAGTCGATACGGGCATAGCGATAAAAACAAGCACTGTTAAAGCCGGTAAAACCTACCATTCCCGCTCCAGCTTCATCATTTTTGTTTAGCTCATCGACGGCCGTATAGTAGTCCATTTCCATAGCGACTCGATGAGTGGAAATGGCATGGGAGACCTGACTTGCTGCATCAATATTCAGTTCTGGGGTGCTGGCTAACATGCGGCCAAATAGAGCCACATCGGGCGCACTGGTGCGATCTTTTGTTTGTTTAACAAGATCGTTGGCTAGGCTACCAATTAATTTTTTCCCATCGTTTTTGTCAATCACTGCATCCCAATTTTCTTGGAGTTTTGCAACAATTT
The DNA here is from genome assembly GCA_039199965.1 of Chloroflexota bacterium. GTDB lineage: Bacteria > Chloroflexota > Anaerolineae > Promineifilales > Promineifilaceae > WTJY01. Next base: position 19,120 of record JBCCSO010000009.1, read on the forward strand.
TTTCTACTTCACTTGCTGTGTAGAAAATCAATACGCTTGTATGGTCAGGTTTCTTGCTGTCCATTTTTGCGGCATAACTGCTAACAAAATGGATGGCTACCGTTTCGGCTAGCTCAGGATCACGACCATATTGTTCAACTAGTGCTTTAATAATCGGTTCGGTCAGCTTCTTGCTACGGGTGCCATTATCTACATCGGTTAGGGCTTCAAAGCGAGGATGGTTACGAATGGCCCGCTTGAGGGCTTGAGATGATATGCGGGCACGACGATATCCGCCAAACTCGCAATCTTTTGGGCTACCAGTATCGTCTCGATTCAGGTTTGAGGGGGAAAAGTTTTGGATTAGATGTAATTCAATAAATGTGTTGAATGATTTTTGTGACATGGTGTTTACTCCTTTAAATTAATTGTTTACGAATTGTCTGTAGGCTGATTACGCCAAAATTGCTTGGCCCAGTTTTCTTGGACCTTGGCTCTTCTATCAGAGTCATTCCAGTCTTGAATGTCACTGAGCAGGCGATACCAGTTAATTTTAAATTCAGAATCTTTTGAGCTTAAAAATGAAATCGCTTGTCTGAGGTGAAAGTGAAGATCATTAGGATGAGCGGCTAATAGATAAATAAAACGACGCTCTATTGTTTCAACATTTCGGTTTTCCTGTGCCTCTTTGCGAACGATTTGAGCAAAATGATGGCCTAGGTTTTTCCATGGTTTAGGCTGGTCTTCTTCATCTTTCTCCTGATCACTCATTGCATATGGGTGCATGGCAAAAAGAGCGGCCGTTAAATAATGGGCTTCTTGATGCCACCCATGTTGTGCATAGCGTGGCAAATAGAATTGAATATGGCGGTACATAAACGGATGGATTTTGGGGAATTCCCCTAGCCCTCGCCTTAGATCGGCTAAAACAGCTCGATCTGGGTTATCCTTTTCTGCAAGGGGGATGAGCCTTACGTCGATAAAACTCTGTTTTTCACTCATAAAGTAGAATTCTCCTGATTAGCTATTGGAAAATGTTTGTTTAAATATCCATTCAGCGGATTGCTCCCTTTGGCGTAAGCTTTGAAAGAGCGAGGGGATCGATTGGTGTAGTTAAGTACTTGGCGAAAGGCATCTTCAGCGGCCGTGCGAACTTGTCCCTTCCACCAATTCAAAACAGTTTGCAGCTCTTCTTCGGTCGCTTGGCCCAATCGCTCCATAAACTCTATAAATGGGATGTCTAAGGATGACCAGTAATAGCGTTCAACACCGGTATATTTGATCCAATCGAGCACAACCGCTTCAGTTGATTTGAGTTTGTTTAGGTCTTTTTCTGCATCAGCGTGCTTGATCTGCTTCTTACCCCATGTAAATTTTTCTGGCTCGTTTAGATGGAGATGCATACTACTAATTGCAAGATTGCGGTCGATTACCCAACCTGCTCGTTCGGCATGATTAATCCCATCTCTCAAGACGTTCAGCTTTTCCTGGCTTCCTAAAATGAAGAGAGGCAAAGGTATTCTTTCAATACGATAGAAATCGGCTCGCCCTTGATTTTTGGCGATTCCTAGGGCTTTGCATGTAATCACAAATTCCTTGTCCAAAACTTTGTTTTCGGTCAATGTGTGTAGCCATGTAAAAATCGCAGGTGGTTTTCCTTTTTCAGGGGACAGTTCCAAAAAGCTGCTACTATTCCTCCACAACTGCTTATCCTCATCAAATGAAAGCTCAAGTAGCCCAGACGCTTTACTTTCATAATAATGCTTTAATGGATTGCGTTCTTCATCACCTAAACGATGACCCAAACCGATCTGATATTGGTCAACAATCATTTCCCCAGATTCAAGCTTTTCTGGGTTCAGATAAAGTTTGATTTGTCGGCTGGGGAAGACTAGATAGTCAATCATTCCTCTGGACCCCGTGCGTTCTGAGATAAAAGGAGCTTCTAATTCCCAAAATGGGCGATCAGGATTGGTACGAAATTTTGGGGGAATGTATTCGTCTAAATTTAGGAGTAATGTTTGTTTTAAATTACTTCCTTCAACAATGAAGTTGACTCCTTTTGCACATGGTGCGTCTTTATGACTTTTTCGAGGTATTCCGCTTAGCCCACCAAAGCCAAATGACAACACACTTAGTAATGCACGGGCTGCTTCGGCCGGGGCTAGTTCAACATCTAACGTCACAATCTGATGGTCAAACCAGTCACTAGGCAACATACCAAAGCCATGTTTTAGACTGATAACCGATTTTGGCTTAACCCGTTCATCTACCCCTTGGCAAAATGGATAGTCTTCTGAAAAGAGATCAAATCGATCATACTGATCCGACAAATATGCTTCAATTTCAGGAAGTGCTAGCGTTTCTGCATTCCAGAGCGCTGCCCATGCCTCGACAGTGGCTGGGCCGTTAATACTCCGATGGAGGATAGCGAGTAAAAATCGATAAAGGGCAACGCTTTCCATGGGGGAGTTGGCTGCAATATCATCAATTTTGTGAGCTTCCTTGAATATTTCTTGAAGCGACAGCTCAACAATCTGATTTGCCTTGGAAGAAATGAGACATGGTATCCAAGGTTTGTCTATTAAATTAAAAGAAGGGTTCATATGTGTCTCCTATTCACCTAGTGTTATAAGTTCTAAACCGAAATCATGGCTAAGAGATAGCCTGTATCGGATGCCACTTTGTGTGAAAAAGTAGTCACCATTTTCAAAAAAGACCGCTTTTGTATGTTTGAGCACACTACTATCCTTCCACCCGGTCGGCGATGTTTTTTCTGGGGTATCCTCAGACAAAAAATGATTCAAAAGTCTGCGATCTTGTACATTGATTTTGCGCTGTAGCAACTGCTTTGCTTGTTCTCTGGCCGGGTGCAGATTCAAGTTGACTTCTTGATTACTTGGCTCTGGATCAAGCAAAGCAACATCGGAATGAGAGCTTGTATGTAGGCAAATCAGAGACAACGTCGGGCCAATATCCCTTGTTTTCGCCTGAAATGCTTTGTGGACCTCTGGATTATCTTCTTCCAAATTACGATACGCTTCGTAAATTAGCTTGGATGATTCAGGATAAGGGACAGTTTGTAATTCTGCTTTACTTTCAGCTTCATCTTGATCATCAAGCATTTTTTGATAACTAATCCGGAGTGCTCTGTTCCATGTCTTATCAGCGTCCGAAGGCTCGTTTGCATAGGTTGACTCAATTAAGTAGGTTGTTTGGCTGGGTAAAGTCAATGCCCCATTTTGTACACGGTGTTCAAGCGTTCGATAGGTTTGTAGCAAAATATATCGATCATACACAAATTCACTTTTGCCAAAGCTTGGAATTCCATTGTCTTCAATAGCAGGATTGATAATCGTCAATTGACGTTCATGGCCTTGGCGTTTTCCTTTATTTCTTTTGTGTCGGTGTAATCTTCCGGCCCGCTGCAACAATAGATCGATTGGGGCTAAATCTGTCAACATGACATCAAAATCAAGATCAAGGCTTTGCTCAATGACTTGAGTTGCCACAATGATGGCGGTCCCTTGAGGGCGATAATCGATCAACTCTTCTGTATCTGTGTCTTTTTGAGGTTTACCAAATAGTTTTTTAGTTTTCTCTTCAATATCTTTGCGCCAGATAGGGGGGACGCGCGCATGGAATAGGATGAGGTTTTCTCGGTCAACATTTAGATTCCCAGCTTCAAACTGTTCGAGTAGCTCGCGAAAAATAGACTGAGCCCGGCCGACAGTGTTACAAATAACAGCGATACAGCCTCCTTGGTGTGATAAATCAACTAAATGGTTGATTTGGGTTTCAGGATCAAGCCATTTGATCGGTAATTGATAGTCTTTTGGCTTTGGTAACTGATGAATTGTAGGCTGTTGATTTTTTGATGCGATTGTGAGCGCCGGGTAGGTGTTGGGCAGGTCAACTTGCTGTCCGGTATACGCAAAGACAAATTTGCGTCGAGTGTCGGCCGGGAGTGTGGCTGACAGCATAATCACCGATGTCCCAATCGTTTGAAGCCATTGGAGTAAATGCATAAAGAGGGTGCTCATGTAGGTGTCATAAGCGTGTACCTCATCAAAAATAACAACTTTATGGCTCAAGCCTAACAGGCGAACAAAGAAATGTTTTGTTTGAAGAACGCTCAGTAAAGTTTGATCAACAGTTCCTACACCAAAAGGGGCCAGCAAAGTGCGCTTGCTCTTTTCGTTGAACCAGCTCATCGCTGCTACCCGGCCGCTGCTTTTGTATTGTGTGTCGTTTAAATCGTCGATTGTTTGCAAAACGATGCCTTGATAAGCTTCATCGAACGCTGATTGACCGTGAGCGAGATGAAGATTGACTAGCTGATCTTGTCCATAGCGTTGAGCCAAGAACTGTTTGGTGCGATCAAACATCTGATTACTGGTTGCTTGGGTTGGCATAGCGATGTAGATGCCCCGGCCGCCGTGTGCTTGGAGCTGAGTGTCGGCCGAATAGAAGGCGATTTCCGTTTTACCGTTGCCTGTTGGGGCTTCAACGATGAGCAAGCTGGGGAATTCAATATCTTTGGTTAGCTCAATAATTTCGCTTTGCATCGGCCGTGGGTCAATCTTTCCATCATCTATCAAGAAATCAAACATCTGCTCAAAGCGAAGTTGCTTATTATTTGGCATCCATCCTTCCCAGCCTAAATCAGTTAGGACTTGTGCCGCTTGTTCGGCGGACCGATTGGCATATTCTCTTGTAGGAAGAACATCGCTGATAAACGGGAAGGCTTTTTCCCCTTCTCTGGAACCAAGCCAGTCGGCAACAGAAGTGAAACCGGAAAATAAGGTCAGAAAAATGTTTAGGTCTTTCCCTGTTGGTGGTGAATCTACGGCCAGTGGTTGGAAGACCTTGCGTAACTCCCACACAATTTCCCGTCGGGCGACATCCCAAGCATCACAGGCAAAGTCGTTGTATGAATCGATAGCATTTGCGGTTGGCCATGCGCCATGATGTCCACCAAGGGCTTGGGCTATGGAGCGTGCAAAATGCTCATCAAAATGGTGCTCCTGAGCCAAAATATCGGGCATTGTTTTGGTTGTGATGTAGGCGTGTGACGTTTTTTTATCCGTCGTTTTAGCACTAGGATAATCAGATTCAGCGAATGAAAATCCTACTTCGTTTAACTTGGCCTGTAGCGATGGTGCAGAATACTTCGCTTGATATGCAGGGCTGGCTTTGCCTAGATCATGAAGTGCAATGGTAAAAGCAATAAAACGGCCGGCTTCTTTTGTCTCCAGATTAAGTAAGCCTGACAAATGCTGTTTAAAGCTGGATGTAAAAACCTTTTCCCACATTTGCAATGCGACTTGGCCAACATCGATAAGGTGATACAGAAGTAAGTGGATTAACTCGGGCTCTTTGCGATCTGTTTTTGCGTACAGCCACTGATAAGGTTGGCGTTCGGCTGGTGGCTGGAGATTGTATTGTTCCGCCATCGCTCCAACATGAGTTTTCATTTTATCTCTTAATGACAAAGGCTCTAATACCTCCACATCCCGCCCCCAGCCGCGTATCCAATTCTCAATATCAACCGTACTAGCCACATCTACCCACCATTTTAAAGTTCCGTCTTCTTGCGCTGTATAATTTTGTGATGGGTGCCAATTAGTCTCTAAAACCCTATCCTTAACCTGCTCGGAGAATTGCAAAACAACTCGATCAGTTTCTTCTCCTAACATGATCGACCAAGCATTGTCGAAAATGTCTACCCCCTGAAAATCTTGCCCGATGACATATCCTTCATTGTGGTTTGTTTCAACCTCTATCACTCGTGATAATTTATAAGTACGAAGTTGATTAACTTGGTGGCTCCAACCTATAAGATAAATCGCATGACCAATCGATGTTGGTTCAATCAAATAGATATCAAAGCGAGTCGTAAAAGGTTTTCCTTGGTAGGGTTGATAGGTCAGTGTAACAGGCTGCCGCCGCAGAAATGCTTTGACCAATTGGCTAAAATGAGATTCGTAGTTGGGCTGGTTCGGTCGTTTGTATAGTGTCTGGGCCAGATTAAAAATGTCTTTGCCAACAGGAATGTCACTTTTCAATACTTCGGAAAGCCTAGACAACACTGCGATGGCGGTTTCATTTTTTTTATCTGACTGTTTGACCAATAAACGAGCTGCTAAGTAAAGTGTGAATGCCTGATCGGCCGGTAGCTCAAAACGACGAAGCCACTCGGCTGCTTTTTCAGTTTTAAACCAAAGAAGCCCATCTTTATATACTTTGCCATCTTCCTCTAGCTTTCGAAGGTAATTGTTAATATTTCTGCGGCCGAAATTGAGAATGTTATTGATTTCATTTTCCCGAATGCCCAAATGCCGATTAACTACCATCAGCACCTGCTCTAGT
>JBCCSO010000010.1:0-25398 GCA_039199965.1 Chloroflexota bacterium
AACATGGCTTTTGGTACGGCCGGTATCCTCGCAACGCTCGGTATGCTGAGCATTGTGCTGGGTGGATTTGCTGCGTTTGGTCAATGGGACTTCAAGCGCTTGGTTGCTTACTCATCCATCAACCATATGGGGTTTGTGGTTTTAGGTATAGCAGTGATGGCTTATTACTACGGTCAAGCGATCAATCCTGCCATGGATCTAAACGCTTCACAAGTTCAAGACGCGATGATAGCGACCAATGGGGCTGTGCTGCAGATGATTAATCACGGTTTGTCTGCGGCCGGTATGTTCTTTTTGGTTGGTGTGATTTACGAACGCGCCCACACTCGTGACTTAAAGCGGTTTGGTGGGATATGGTCAATCTTGCCCCTGTATGGCGGAATCTTGATTTTTACCAGCATGGCATCTCTCGGGCTGCCCGGCTTAAATGGATTTGTGGGTGAATTTATGATTACCCGCGGCGCGTGGGGCCCATTCTATATCCAAGTGGCTTTGTCAATGATCGGCTTACTCATGACAGGCGCATATATTTTGAAAGGCATTGGCGAAGTACTCCACGGCCCCACTAAAGCAGAGTGGGTTGGCCACCTTGAACCAATGACTTTCACAGAACACTGTGTCATCTGGCCGCTTATGGTCATGATGCTGGTTCTTGGTATCTGGCCACAAGCTATTTTGGCCATTATTAACGACACAGTTACGGCACTGTTCTAACGAAATAACGTCTTATGGAAAACTTTCCTTTTCTTGCAGTCATTACGCTCTCGCCCATTGTGACGGCCGCTATCATTTTGCTGATGCCGTCTGAGCGAGATGAAAATGCAAAAATGCTTGCACTAGGCACAATGATCCTTGGGCTGGTTCTTTCAGCTTGGGTCTACTTTTCGTACCTAGGAAATTTGCCACCGTCTGAAGCGCTGTGGTCAGAAAAACTGCGCTTTGTTGAAGAAGTGCCGTGGATTGAATCAATCAATTTTGGTTGGATCGCGGGTGTAGACGGTATGAGCGCTACCCTTGTATTTCTAACTTCGCTGGTAGGATTAGGTGGTACGCTCATTTCTTGGGGTATTACGGATCGTGCTAGAGAGTTCTATGCTTTTTTCATGCTGCTGGTGGCAGGTGTACACGGTGTGTTTATCGCTGTAGATGCCTTGATGCTTTTCTTCTTTTATGAACTGGCCGTACTCCCCATGTACGTCATGATTGTGATTTGGGGGTGGAAAGAGCGCCGTGAATATGCGGCTATGAAGCTGACCCTTTACCTGTTGATCGGTTCATTTGTGGCAATTATCGGTTTCTTGGTCCTCTACTTCCAAATGGATCAGTATGTGGCCGAGCGTACGTTTGACCTGCGCGTCTGGGCCGAAATCGACTTTGAAACTGGTTTACAGATCACTTGGTTTCCACCTATTTTTCTGGGCTTCATTGTTTTGGCTGGAATGTTTCCGTTCCATAACTGGTCACCTGATGGTCATGTAGCTGCACCGACTGCGGTTTCTATGATTCATGCGGGTGTTCTAATGAAGCTTGGCGCATATGCTGCTATGCGAATGGGTGTCCAGATGCTTCCTGAAGGCACCGTATTTTGGATGCCCTTCATGATCATCCTAACGACGATCAACGTGGTTTACGGGGCCCTGATTGCTATGCGTCAGCGCGATATGAAGTACATGATCGGCTATTCATCTGTTAGCCATATGGGACTGGTCGCTATGGGCTTTGCCACGATGACTCTAAATGGATTTGTGGGTGCAGGGATTCAGATGGTTAGTCACGGTATCATGACAGCTCTCTTCTTCACCATTGTGGGTGTTATTTATGACCGAGCCCACACTAGAAGCTTGGATGACTTGAGCGGTATGCTTAAGCCTCTTCCATGGGCCGGTGTTGCTTTCATCATTAGTTGTTTGGTTTCGATGGGGATGCCCGGCTTGTCTGGCTTTATCGCAGAGTTCCCGATTTTTATGGGAATTTGGGAAGGAAACGCCCTGAATTTTGCAGCAAATGGCGGGCCCTATACCGCATTTGGTTTGAATCCAGCTAGTTTTTATCGTGTCGTTGCCCTACTTTCTGTACTGGGTATTGTCTTGACTGCTGCTTATTTGCTGCGGGCTATCACCTCTGTTTTCTTTGGTGATTATGACGAACATGCATGGCATGATATGGCTCCTAGCAAACCGATCGACCGGTTTGTGATGGTTCTATTTATTGTCTGCATGGTTGCCATCGGCATGTTCCCTCAAGTTATTGCCCCAATTGTTGAATCTGGAATGGAGCCGATCATCGTTCGTGTAAATGAGGCGATGGTTACTACTTCAAATATGCCGGCCGGTGGGTTTGCACAGGATGCTGTTGACACCATCGCGCGCGTTCTCGGAGGTTCTTAATGGCCACATCATATTTGGCTATCGTACCGGAACTCATCTTAATTGTTCTGGCCGCAATCGTTCTTGTTTACGGCCGCCACCCGAAAGGTGAGGTCAAAAGAAATGTAGGACTTCTGACAGCGTGGGGAGCTTTATTGGCTCTTGTTGTCACGTTTGGCATGTGGTGGCTTGGTGTGCCCGGATCACAACCCACAGAAATATGGGGGGGCATGTTCAAGAATGACTTGGTAACTTTGGTTTTCCGTACGATGTTCATTGCGGCGGTTATGATTACTGCAATGCTAACTGTAGATGTGAAGCGCCTTCAGCACGGTGAGTACTATGCTCTTATGCTATTAGCTACGGTTGGCTTCAATCTTATGGCTGCGGCTGGCGACGTGATCATGCTTTACTTGGCCTTGGAAACGGCTAGTATCTCGTTCTACATCCTAGCTGCCTTTGCCACAGAAGACCGCAGGTCACCCGAAGCGGGGATCAAGTACTTCGTTTATGGTGCTTTTGCATCTGCTGTGATGCTCTACGGTTTGAGCTTTTTGTATGGTCTGACTGGTGAAACAAATATCCAGTCTTTGGCGACGGCTATTGCCCGTAGCGGTCTTTCTGAAAATCCAATTATCATTTTGGCTGCTATTCTGGTCATTGCTGGCTTTGGGTTTAAAGTGTCCGCTGTGCCATTTCACTTCTGGTCACTTGACGTTTATGAAGGTGCGCCCACCAATACAACAACGTTATTATCTACCGCCTCGAAAGCTGCTGGTTTTTCAGTTTTTCTACGCTTGTTCATGGCGGGTACATTTGGCACGCCAAACCAGCAAAATTGGTTCACGGTTATCGTGATCATGGCGATCTTGTCCCTAATTCTGGGTAACTTTGGGGCCTTCTGGCAGACCAATATCAAGCGTCTACTGGCTTACTCTGGTATTGGCCAAGCAGGTTACTTGCTGATTGCTCTGGCTGCATATAGTCCAGAAGGTGCTGGTAGTATTCTCTTCTATTTGTACATGTATATGTTCACCAATATTGCTGCCTTCGGTGTTGTGATTTTGGTGACCAACATGACGGGATCTGATGAGATTTCTGACCTAAATGGTTTGAGCAGGCGCAATCCATGGTTGGCCATCGTCATGCTGTTTGCGCTTTTGTCGCTTAGTGGTATTCCCCCGGCCGCTGGCTTTTTTGGTAAATTCTTTATTTTCCGGGCGGCAATTGATGCTGGACAATGGCAATTGGCACTGTTTGGCATTGTTATGGCATTTATTGCACTCTACTATTACTTCAACGTAATCAAAGCCATTTACTTGTTCCGGGGTGAAGATGAAACCCCATTACCCGTGTCGCGGGTAGCAGGATTCGCGCTTGCCCTATGCACACTTGGAATCATATGGCTTGGTGTGTTACCTGGTCCCGTTTTTGATTGGACTCTTCAAGCTGCCCAAGCCTACTTTACAGGTTAGAATTGTGTCATTTGAACGGGTAAAAATTCGGCATAATTTCTTTACAAGGTATAAATTACATTCCTCCGATTGTGCATTGCTTCACAAATGGGCTGTGCTATAATCGGGGCGAATCTACATTAACAAGTGTCCCAAAAATCGAACGTTAACCAAACACTAGAACTAGCAAACACAGTTGGTCAAATCGGCTGTGTCATTGGATTCGTGGCCATCATCATTATTGCAATTGCATTTGGTGCTGGTTACCTCATTGATAGTTGGATGGGTAATGAACGTCAATGGGTCACAATTATTTTAATGCTAGGCAGCTTCCCAATCACGCTCTATGCCATGATCCAAATTAGCCTACGGACAATGGCGCGGGCCAATGCCAAAGCTGAAGAGCTTAAAGAAAATAACGCTCAAGAGGATAATTCTGAAGCATGAAAAAAAGATATTTAGCAATACCAGCGTTAATCGTAATGATACTGCTCAGCTTTCCGTTTGGAATTGCTGCACTCAGATACATTCAACCTGTCCGGCCGTTTATCCAGCTGCCGGGAGAATGTTATCCCGGGACAATTGGGATGTTTGGTAACGGTGCCCTCGCACCAAACTGCTGGACCAACACCTTTACCGCATCACTCGTCGCATGGGTAATTGTTTTGTTAATCGGTCTTGGAATTCGCGCCCGCTCACGAACTGTCGATGAGGTTCCAAGCGGCTTCTACAACTTTTTCGAAATGGTTGTAGAGTTCGCTTTTGGTTTCGTTGAGAACATTGCTGGGAACAAAAAAGCACGCGATTTCTTCCCATTTTTTATGACCTACATTTTGATCATTTTGGTGTCAAACTGGATGGGGCTAGTACCGGGCGTAGACAGCATTGGAATCTGGGAACACAAACCTTTCTTTGAAACTGAGAAAGCCATTCTGGCTTTGGAAGAAGGGCCTGACGGACTAGATCATAAAACTGCTGTTGATGAAGTGCTGGCAAGTGGTTTGTTCGAAGATTTGGACAAGAAAGACAAAGGTGACTTGCGAGATGGCTTGTTCCTAATTCGCAAGACCAATGTACAAGATGGTGCAACTGCTCAAGTAATGGATCATCTCCCGGGTGCCCACGGCGAAAAGCTTGAAAAGCTGGAGGGCAAGTTCGGAAGGTCGAGTGATGCGGCAGACTGGACAATTGTGCCTTTCTTACGCCCAGCAGCCACTGATCTAAATATGACACTTGCGTTCGCTTTAATTGCGATGATCATGGTGTATTACTTTGGTATGAAATACTTGGGATTCAGGGATTATTGGGCGAAATTCTTCCCCTTCATTGGGAAAGGATTTGGTCAACAAGTTGCAGCAAACCCAATTCGAGGTATCGATATTGCGGTGGGTATCCTTGAGTTTGTTGGTGACATTTCGAAAATCATCTCATTTGCCTTTCGTCTTCTGGGTAACATCTTTGCTGGTATGGTTCTACTCTTCGTTATGGCTTTCCTTTTACCAGCCGCAAATATTGTCTTCTATGGCCTTGAGTTCTTCGTAGGTCTGATTCAAGCAATTGTGTTTGCCCTCTTGATGGTAATCTTCATGAACAGCGCGACTGAAGCACACGGCCATGGGGACGACCACCACTAATTTGTGAAATATCCTGCGGTCTTCACGGCCGCGGGTCTCTTTTAAAAAATCAGCGCAAGAAAAGCGCACAAACAAAACCAAATAATAATCTCTATCGGAGGATTTAAATCTTATGGATGCAGCAGCAGCAGCAGAATTAGCAACAGGACTTAAAGCATTAGGCGCGGGATTGGCTATGTTGGGTGCCATCGGTGCAGGTGCAGGTATCGGTATTCTCGTAAGTGGTGCGGTACAGGGTATTGCCCGCAATCCAGATGCAAGTGGTGATATTCAGACCAACATGATTTTGGGTATTGCTTTCGCTGAAGCGATCGCGATTTACGCCCTTGTTGTGGCTTTGATTATTTTATTCGTATTCGGATAAAATAAATTTAGATGGATTAAGTGATGGGTAAGGATAGATTCAATCCATCACATAAGTATTGAAGGATTTCAAATATGGCTGCATTAGGTATTAATATCGGTTACTTAATTATGCAAATCGCAGGTATCATCATTTTGATGTCTATCCTCAATCAATTTGCATACAAACCGATCTTGAATGTTTTAGAACAACGTAAAGAGCGCATTGCAAAGGGCTTAGAAGATGCGCGTCAGGCTGCTCAGGCTCGGGATAACGCAGATTCGGAAGCTCGCAAAATTTTAGAGGAAGCGCGTGCAGAAGCGGCGTCTATTCGTTCGGAAGCAGCTTCGGCTGCAGAAGATAGTGCGAAGAAAATCGTTGCTGATGCTGGCGAAGAGGCTCGCAAGATTAAAGAAACGGCCGCTGCTGACGGTGAGAAAGAGCGCGATCGTGTGCTGGCTGACCTGCGCAGTCAAGTAGCTGCTATTTCAATGGCTGCTGCTAATCGCCTAGTCGGTGAAGCTTTAGATGAAAAGAAGCAGCGTTCTTTGATATCAGACTTTTTCTCAAAAGTACCTGATGGAATTACTGCATCTGGCGGAGTTGCCAGCATAACCAGCGCACTTCCACTGACTGATGATGAATTGAAGCAAGTTAAGTCTTCTCTGAAGGCTGATTCAGTTGAAGTTAGTGTCGATCCAGATATCTTGGGCGGCCTAATTGTGCGGGTTGGCGACCAGATTGTTGACAATAGCGTTGCTTCGCAAATGTCAGGATTAGCGAGTTCACTCAAGTAGTTAGTATTTCTGACCGAATTCAAAAAGACCAGTTTCAAACTGGTCTTTTTTTGTTCCCGTAGTATCTGTTTGGAAACTATTTAGATGGTATGTATCCAGCTATTTTTGCAGCCAGATTGGACAGCGGTAGACTTTGTAGCCAGACACGGCCGGGGCCAGTTAGGGTAGCAAGAAATAGCCCTTCGCCACCGAACAAAATATTCCTCACACCTTTTACGCGAGCAATGTCATATGAAACGCTGGGCTCGTACATGGCGATGTGGCCGGGGTCAACTTTAAGAACCTGTCCTTCAGCCAGTTCATAAGAACGAACATCACCTGCGATTTCAACAAATGCGGTTCCCGGGCCTGTTAATTTTTGTAAAATAAATCCTTCTCCGCCAAAAATGCCAGCCCCCAGTTTTTTGCGGAAATGAACCTCTAAGTTGACTGTTTTTTCAGCCACCATAAATGCATCTTTTTGACAAATACGGCTCTCATTTGCCCCCAGTTTAACAGGTATAATGCTTCCAGGAGATTCCGGTGTAAATGTAATAAGCGCTTTGTTTCCGTCACAGGTATAGGTTGTTAAAAACATTGATTCACCTGCAAATGACCTAGCGATTCCTTTCAGGACACCCCCATTTGTGTTTGTTTGCATCCCTATGTTTCCAGTCATCCAAGCCATGCCACCTGACTCAGTGTACACAGCTTCATTATGATTGAGAATCAGGTCTAGCGTTTGCAAGGTTGTTCCATGAATTTTGTATTCCATTCGATTTCTCCGCAGAGTTGAAAACAATTATATTTGCAGAAATGTTGTGGAAATCCGTCAGGCTCTCGCAATAGAATTAATCCAGATATCAATTCTGCTTACTGTAAATTATGTCGTAAAGGCTAATTATAGCAATGTACCTTTTGGCCCCTGTTAATTTTGAGATATTTATTGGGCTAATCTTTGTAAAAGTGCATTGTGTGGGATTTTAACGAATGAAAAGTAGGGTATAAGGTCCTAATGGTAAACCGTGAAATGAGCGCAGATTGGAAAAAGAGCTTAGTTTATCCAGATTACGGGGAAATTGATCGGCCGGGTAGCACCATAGCGAATATTGGTGCGACTATTGCAAAGCTGTTTGATGTCCCTTTTGATGGTCTCTCACCGCTACCCGATTCCTGCTACCATTCTATTTTGGATGAGGGGCCAATCGAGCGAGTGGTTCTAATTATTATAGACGCGATGGGGCAGAATCTTTTTACTAAAGATCCTTGGCTTGATGATTTTTCTCAAGAAGCTCACGTTGCTGAAACGATTACTTCTGTATTTCCCTCTACGACAGTCAATGCGCTTTCTTCCATTTGGACAGGCCATGCGCCTTCTCAGCATGGGCTTGTGGGGTTGCGATTATTGGACCGTGACTTTAATGCGGTCAACTTCATGATTAATCTGCATCCGCTGTATGTTCGCAAGAGAGATGCCATGGTGGATGCTGGATTTGATCCTGAAACATATTTAGCTGTACCGGGCATAGCTCAGCAGTTTGCGGATGCTGGTATTTCCACGGTGGATATTAAAGGGCGAGAAATTATCCACTCGGCTTTAAGCCGAATGCATGGCCGAGGTGTCTCTGAAAAGATCGGGGCAGTTTCATTCCCAGAAATGATGTGGCAAGTGAAGCATCAGTTGGAAACAAAATCTGGGCCATTGTTTACGGTAGCTTACTGGCCTAACGTTGATACGCTCAGCCACCTGTATGGGCCAACCCATGAGGCTGTCAAGCTAGAAATGCTGTCTTGCCTCAAAGAAATCAAACAAACTTTGCTTGAGGGTGTTGCAAACGATAAACGTAAGGGGACGGCCGTTATTGTCACAGCGGATCATGGGCAGGTTACTTTGAATCCAAACTTGCACCAAAGAATTCATGATTACCCAAAGATCAACGACCTTTTATTTCTAAACGCGGCCGGAGGAAATCGTGTCCCTTACTGGTATGCGAAGCAGGGGCAAGTTGATCGAATCAAGAATGAGTTAGAACTGAGATTTGGTAATTTGCTACAAGCTTACACCCGTCAAGAAATGATAGATAATGGTTGGTATGGGCCCAGACCCTTTGCGCCAAAATTTACTGATAGATTAGGTGATTTGAACTTACTCATGGCTGATGGCTTGCTTATGATTGACCCCACTGATATAGAAATTGTTAAATTTTTAAGAGCAGGCTCGCATGGAGGACTCACCCCAGACGAAATGCAGGTTCCATTTTTGGGGTTTAGATTAGATAGCTAAGGTGATGGTGGACAATAAAGAAAAGAAGTTTGATTTTACACAGTGGGCAAGGGACTTCATGGACCCTATCTTTGACCCGCTGCTGTCCCTGTTTGTACGGGCCGGGGTCACGCCAAATACACTGACGGTTATAGGCACCTTAGGGCATTTCTTGGCTGTTTGGCTTTTAAGCCAAGGAAGGGTAACGGCCGCGGGCCTGTCTCTGCTGTTAATTGCCCCTCTAGACGCGATGGACGGAGCTTTAGCCAGAAAAATTGGTCAAACAGACAGTATATTTGGTGCTTTCCTAGACTCAACCCTAGATCGGTTGTCTGAAATTATTCTGTTTGGTGGGATTATTTATTATTTCTATTTGAGTGATGAATGGCTCTATCAAATGCTTGCGTACATTGCGATTACTGGCTCGCTCTTAACAAGCTACTTGAGGGCAAAGGCTGAGGTGCTTGGTTTAAATGGCCGAGCCGGCCTGTTTGGCAGGCTTGAGCGATATCTCGTCATTGTCAATCTAATGATCTTAGGGCAGCTTAGGCTGATTGTTATTATTGTGGCTGCTTTGAGCTGGCTCACAGTTGGGCAGCGATTTGTCTCAATCTACCGCCAAATTCATTTAGAAAACCATGCGTCTGAATCGTCATAGTAACTTAGTTTTTGCAGGCACGGTTGCTCTATATGTGCTGACACTATTAGGAATTGGAGGCTATTTATGGCATCTGAATTCCGGCACGATGCCTAATCGCGTAGCTTTTAATACCCTAGGGCTGTATGATATTTATTGGTACGGCATAATTTTGCTAGTATCTTTTTTAGTGGCTGCATGGCTTTCTGGAAGCCTTAGCTTGGCTGATCAGGATTTATCGATCACCTTTTGGTACTATCCTATCTGGATTACATCCATTGGCCTTCTGTTTGCCAGACTATTTGATGTATTTTTGATTACCCCAGTTGCGAAGATGCAGGGGATATCTACCACTTTCGACTATTTTCGTAACCCATCCCTTCTGTTCAATTTAGCATGGGGAGGGCTAAACCCTTGGGGAGCTGTTTACGGTGTTGGGATTTTGCTGACTGTTTTAGCAGTTTGGCGGGGCAAATCAGTTATTGGCACTTGGTTTCGAGCGATTGTCGCGCTGCTTATTGTTTCAAGTTTGGCTCAATGGGGTCATTTTCTCAATCAAGAGCTGTACGGCTATCCTACACAGTCCATAATGGGGATTACGATTGCACCCGACTTGCGCTTGCCTAGTATGGTTGAAAGTGTCCGATTTGTGCCTGTGTTTTTGTTTGCAGCCATATGGTACTTGGCTGGGAGCACATGGTTGATCTTTGATAAAAGATGGTATGGAGCTAAGCACAATCTGATGGATGGTGCCCTTGTCGGATTAATTTGGTACGTTGTAGGTAAGTTATATTTTGAGCTATCCACCCCAAATTCTCTACTAAATTGGTTGCCTGCCAGTTTGATTTTGCTTCTAATTGTAGCATTAGCGTTTAAGCAGCATCTTTCAAAAATTCGGTAGACTGTTTCTAGTGAGCTGCGGCCGTGCACTCTAGAATTTCTAACCGCTATTAATCCAAAGTAACGTACTTGAGAGAAATAAAGTAAGTCATCATTTCCATAATGCATGTATGCGAAAGATGATCCATTTTGACACAGATATGATTGAAGCTCGAAACCTACAGAAGCAGTATGATGACTTCTTTGCAGTCAAGGGAATCTCCTTTTCTGTGCAAGAGGGGGAGTTAATGGCACTCTTGGGGCCAAACGGGGCCGGTAAAACCTCAACGATTCGAATGATCAGCTCGATCTTGTCACCGTCGGCTGGTGATGTGATTGTTAATGGGTATGATACCGTGAATGCGCCTGATATGGTGCGCCGTTCAATTGGTATGATTACAGAACAGCCGGGTTTGTACGAAAGGATGACCGGTATCGAATATCTTTTGTTTTACGGCCGTTTGTACGGCATGAAAGACAAAGCGATTCGTGATCGAGGATCAGACTTGTACAAGCGGTTTGGCATGGCAGAAGCTATCGACCGAAGGTTAGGGGGCTTTTCAAAAGGGATGAAGCAAAAGGCCGGTTTGATTCGAGCGATGCTCCATAATCCACCCGTCTTGCTTTTGGATGAGCCTACCTCTGCGATGGATCCCCACAGTGCTCGGCAAGTGCGCGCTGCAATTCAAGAACTGCGGCAGGACAATCGAGCCATTATTCTGACAACCCATAATTTAAACGAAGCCGAAAAGCTGGCAGACAGGATTGCCATTATTAATCATGGTGAAATTGTTGCTCAGGGGTCGGCCGATGAATTGCGCCGTCAGCTGTCAGGGGATCGCTTAATGGAAATTATGCTTGATCGCCCTGTCCGCTATCCGATGGAAAAAATGGCTGCTAGCTTTCCAGAGATTCAAATCGATTCCATCGAGGGATGCTCCATCCGATACAGATCCAAAAACCCAATTGAGCACAATCCAAATATGGTCAGATTCTTGGCCGGTCACGGCATGGGAACGGTCATGCTGAAAGAAATTACACCATCACTTGAAGAGATTTATTTAAGTATTGTCAAAGAGGACAATGCCTAACGAAGGCCCGATACTAGAAGAGAAAAATTATGCTTGGTGAGATAAGAAATCCTGCTCAACTCAAAAACTCTATTCAGCTTGCGCTTGTTGTGGCGAGGCGCGAGGTGAAAGATACGCTGCGCGACTGGCGTTTGGTGATTCCTATCGCTGGATTAACTCTGTTTTTTCCCGGCCTTATGGTCATTGTGGCTGGGTGGCTTTCGAGCGTGGTTGAAAACTATAGCGCAGATTTACTAGGCGCGCGTTCGCTGCCGATTCTTCTGATGGTTGTGGGATTTTTTCCAACATCATTTTCATTGGTTATTGCGCTCGAAGCGTTTGTGGGCGAGAAAGAGCGAAAGAGCTTGGAACCGCTGCTTGCAACGCCGCTAACCAATCACCAACTGTTTGTGGGCAAGCTGCTAGCGGCCGTCCTTCCACCTGTTATGGCCAGCTACGTAGGTATCGCTTTTTATGCGTTAGGTGTCACTTTAATTGTGGGGCCAATGCCGGGCCAAGCTGTATTACTCGTTGTGATTCTGACTACTATTCAAGCGTTGTTGATGGTATCAGCCTCAATTGTCGTGTCTAGCCAAGCGACTAGTACCCGGGCGGCCAATATGTTGGCTAGCTTTATTATCGTTCCGGTGTCATTGTTGCTGCAACTTGAGGCGTTTTTGATGGCGTTTGAAAATTATGTAGCCCTCTGGTGGATGATTGCGGCCGTCTTTATTGTTGCCACCATTTTTGTCCGCATTGGAGTCCAAATTTTTAATCGTGAAAACCTGCTGGGGCGCAATATTGACTTCCTCAACATACGCTGGATTCCGCGAGCATTTGCACGCAGATTCTTAGGGCGCGATGCGAATGACGGCCGACGAGGGCTTATTGCATGGTATTCTCGCAGTTTTGGTGTCATTCAAGATTTAAAATTGCCAATATTTATTTTACTGATGATGTTTGTTTTGGCCTGCGTGGCTGGAGCCGTTGCGGCCGGTCTCTATCGTCTGCCTGAAGAAATGCTGCTGGGTCTTAGAAGCTCTCAAACACAAGCAAATATCGGTGTCATGCAGGAAATGTTTGGTGATCTACCGATGTTCATCTTTACACACAACATGCGCGCCATTTTGATCTTAGTGATTTTAGGCTCTTTTACATTTGGTGTGTCGTCGGTGTTAATCTACATGCTCCCATGGACAATCATCGCCTTTATCACGGCTCAATTCGCACTTGTTGGCGAGAACCCGTTTGTCTTTATTAGTGCAACAGTTTTGCCACACGCATGGGTCGAACTTCCGATTCTGCTGCTGGTTACGGCCGCTGCCCTGCGCTGGCAAGCTTCGGTCATTGCTCCTCCGGGGCAGCGCAAACCACTGAGCGAAATTTGGATCCAGCACGCGGCTGATTTTAGCCGCATCATGGTTGGCTATGGGATACCATTGTTCTTGGTTGCTGCTCTGCTGGAATCGTTCTTAACCCCGCTCGTTATCGGCTGGGTTTATGGTTAAAGATCAAAAGTTGATGGGGATGATAAGATGACTCAATTTATCATCTCATCATCCTATTAACTTTCAAACATATTTAGTCCCAGCCGGTGGCCATCAAAATCCAGTCCAAAGCCCCCAGAATCAAGATATAGCGCCATCCTTTGCCTACAAATGTCCATGCTAAAAACTTTAACACTCCCATGCGTACGGCCCCGGCCGCCAAACACAGTGGATCACCAATAATGGGTAATCCTGCTAGCAAAAGTGATGGAGCCCCATAGCGTAAAAACCACGCTTCTGCCTTTTCCAGACGCTCTTTTTTAACCTTGTAGCGTTCCACGACAAAATCAGTCCCCTTGACACCCAGCCAATACATGGTTAGTGCCCCTACAACATTTCCAACGGTGGCTACAATCCCCACAATCCACGGATTAAAGCCCAGTGGGGGCATAGCAACGACTAGAATTTCATTGGAGAGGGGGATAATCGACGCAGCTACGGCTGAAACTAGAAACAGCCCAAAATAGCCAAATTGCAAAATAAGTTCGTTTGTAATCACAATTTATCCCCCATCCAATATTAATTCGTACTGTCCGTTTGGCAGCAGTTGGTTATCAACACCGGACACAGGCAAGCGCTGCCCCGTATTTGGATCATACAGACCGATGGCGACGGCCGTGATTTCGTCGTTTGGGAGCGGTAATATAACCTGATCAATGATGACCTCATTTTCAAGCCAGCTACTGGTTGCTTTGCTGGGCGGTCGATCAAGCTGCCCAACAATGTCACCATTTCGGTTTTTGAGATGAATAAACATCGTGTAATCGATATTGGTTGCTTGCTCCGTTTGCCATATCAAATCTAGCGTTATGTTTGAATCGGTAAAAGTTGGCTTAAATTGATGCAGACGGGCGACAGGGTCATATTTCAGATTGAGTTCTTCAAGATTATCTGGCAGCTCAAACAATCTGTTGGTGGGTAGTAGCTTGAGCGTGGTGAGTGACTGGTATCTATTTACTTGCCCGTTAAAATAGCCTAGTTCAATTTCATACTCTCCGGGTGGATAAGAGATCCCCAAATCAAATGAGTAGTTTAGTTTGTAAATTTGACCTTTGACCCATCTGCTGTCTTCGTCTCCCCACGTAAAATTCGACAAAATGCCCGTTTCCCCAGTTGGATTGATTCTAAAAGCTATGACGCTTTTCTCAGGGTCAAATAGTTCTGGGTGCTCCCACCAGACTGAGAAATTGATTTTCTCTCCTTGCTCAACCGCTGTGGGGAACTCGGTAAAGCCTACAAATGGCGGTTCGAATGCCCCTTGGTTTTCGATGTTGAGTTTGGTTAGATCCTGTTCAGCCGCGGCCGGAGATGCAAACGATCCAAGGTTCGCCTGTGTGCCCGCAAAGATACCATCAGTTTGATACACTCCCAATCGATTCCCGTTTTCATCAAAAATTTGGGCGTTAAGCTGATAGAGCCCGGGTGGCATATCGGCCGGGTAGGTTAGTTTGGCAAAGGTTTGTTGCGCACCAAAGGACTCCCATGAGCTAGAGGGAAGCCCAGCATTGCTGATTAGTGGGGTTTCATGTCTTAGCCAGAGGTTGTTGTTGCCATCTTCTATTGTTAAAACAATGCTGTAGTCTTGATCCGAAGTTCCGCCCCAAGCCATTTGAACAACAAGTCGAAATTTATTTTCAGGCACTGTTAGAATCGAACTGTTTAAAAATAGACTGTCCCCAAAACGGATGTCAGTTGAGTTGCTGTAAATTTCATTGTTGTGCAGCAATTTGGCCGGTACCGACGAGTAGACCCACGCTCGCTCTAATCCATTAAATTGAACGGTGTGTTGGGGTACCAGTTCAGCCGGGAACTGCTCTGCTAAAGGGGCTGATGAGTTGGTCAACCAACGATTTGGCTCAAGCTGCTGTAGTCCTAACGGGAGCACAATAAAATCATCCGGCCGAATTAAGCTGATGGTCTGATCTTCAAGCAAGTAAACTTCGCCTGGAAAAAACGGGGCTGCGGCCGGGACGTTGGTTGTAAACAGTCGCTTGCTCATCGCGCCTGGCTGCTCTGCCGCCCACATGGCCCCTTGGCTGACCCCATCCCCCCAGCCTAGTGCAAGCTGATTAAAGCTGATCCAAGGTCCGCCGGTAAGCAGATTGGCCGTGGTAAGCGGATAGCGCCAAAACCACGCCATCCACACCATTTGAAGGATGAGTAGTCCCATGCCCAAAGTCGGCTGATTGTTCAAAATTGATCCCCAAGCTAGGCCACTGAGTACAACCAAAATGATGCTGATGGGGAGTGCATAGCGCACAAACTCTCGTGAAGACAGCGTGATCCCGGCCCAGAAAAGGAGGCAGAACAGGGTCAAAAATGCAATAAAAAGTTTGTGCTCAGATTTGATTGTTTTGGAGAAAATTCCCCACACGCCAGTAATCAGACCCAGCGTCACCAGCGGGGACTGTCGTATGAGGATGGCCAGTGGATAAAAGTGCAGTCCGATATCAAAATCGGCCGACCCAAGAAAGAAAATTGGTGATCGCTTGCCCGTGATGCGAGTGCCATCTGCTATCACAATTTCCCAAATTTGATTAGGCGCTGCCCAGACGGCCGGTAGAAAGACAGACAGAGTTAGCAGGTAAACGGCCACCCAAAGACCCAGCTGCTTTAAAAATGCGGGGAGAATTTCTTTGAACGATTGCGTCTGAAGGCGCAAAACCTGATTGAACAGGAGGATCAGCGGGATCATTCCTAGCAAGATACCGCCGGGCAGTTTGTTCAAAAAGGCGAGCGCAGAAAATAGCCCGGATAAAGCGATGTGTTTGCTGGTTAAACGACCTTCTGGAAATGCAAACAAAATAGCGAGCAGGATAAACATCGCTAATAGTGCATCAACATGAAGCAAATTTGAAAGCCCTATAGTCCATGGGTCGAGTGCCAGCAGGGCTCCAGCCGTCAACGCTGCTGATGGGCTGAATCGCCTAGCCAGCAGATGATAAGCGAGCCAAATCGTGGCTGAAACCGTCAAGATAACCATGATACGGCCGCCGGTTAAAAATTGAGCCAGATGGGTATGCGCCTCGCCGTAAATCGGGTTGATCCACGCGATATTTTCTACGAAATTTAGATCAGATTGTGTCGCTGGGTTGAGCCAGAGGGTTATTTGAACTCCTATCGCTCCTAGCCACGTGGTGATGACGCCGGGATGGCCAGACTGGATAGTGCTCGCCCAGTCGGCCGTAAGCAGGGCACGGCGCATGTTGACGCTGCGCTGAACCCAGGCTAGTTCATCTGGGGTTATGTATCGGCCGATGCTCCCCAAGCGGGCTAAGACGGCCACAAAAAACAGAGCGGACCCTGTGATTTTTGGGATTTGCCAGAACTGAACCTTACTCATCGAAATTGATTATCAGCTCCACCTGATCGTTAGGCAATCGTTCACCGCTTTTACTCACGGCCGTTAGGCGCTGTCCGCTAGCCGGATTGTAAAAGCCAATGGCGATAGACTTGATAGCTTCTAGATCGATGCTGTTGAGCGGGACTGAGGCCGAAAATGTGACAACTTCGTTTTCAATGACTTTACTTGTGGCTTTTCCGGGTTCTAAATCACGCTGAGCCACAACGCTGCCGGTACGATCTTTTAAATGAATAAATGTCGTGTAGTCGTTTTGATTCGCGCTTATTCCCCGCCAAACAAGCTCTACTTGAAACGGATCATCAGCTACCCATCCTGCTGAGAAAACCTCAATTACGTCACCAAACTGAATGCCCAAAGTATTCCCATCAGGCAGTGCGAAATTTCGTTCCCTAGCTTCTATTGTCAGAGTACCAAGGTCTAATTTGTTTAAACTAATCGCATATTCACCTGCCGGCAAATCTGCCGGAATCTGCCAGTTGGCCTTAACCTGATAGGTAAAATCGTTCTGCCACGCGCTTGTATCGACTGGATGAGAAAGTACATCTTCGCCGATCATTAATTCAAGCTCATCTAGCTGAACCGCTGGAGTGGAGTGAGTGACCCAAATGTTGCCGCTCAATGTCTCTCCCTGGCCGATAATGCTCGAGTAGCCAGACACGGCCGCAATTTGATCGTTTGATGGACTATTTTCTGGTAAGGCCACTGGCGGCTGTGGAGATGGAACCGTGACTGGGAAGGTAGCTAGGTCAGCCACTGTCCCTATAAACACCCCTTCGATACTTGTGACGCCTGATAGGCTCCCATCCGGCCGGAAATGGCTGACCTGCACGGTATAATCATCCGGTGGCATATCGCTGGCTAGCGGCAACTTGTGGATGGTGAGGTAAGTGTGCCCGGCCGTCCACCGGTTGGCTAATCGATCCTCAATGTCTGAAAGCAAATCTTCTCGTTGAATCCAAACGTTTCCGGCTGTGTCTACAATCTTAAATTGCAATATCCCATCCTCAGGTTGAGGTGTCTCCCAGAGCAGCAGAAGATGAATGTTGAAATCATCGTTTGGTTTGATGGTAGTCGCTTCAATTAGCTTCAGACTGTCATTGAAGTCAACCCCAGCCGCTTTATAGCGGCTTAAGTTCTTATTAAGCTGCCACTGCTCAAAATCTGAGTAAACCCACGCGCGGTTTAAGGCTGCGTGTCGCTCAACAGAGAGCACATTTTCGCTTTGGACAATATGCCGCATTGTGCGTGAATGCTGCGAGTCGTTTGCTGATTGTTGCCACAGATCGGGATTCAACTGCCTGTATTCGAGCGATAAAATTACCCTGTCACCTGACTCAATGAGCCAAGCGCTTTCGGCCGTTAGCAGAAAAACATCCTCTGGGTTCTGCACAAAAGGGGCGGTGGCAGGGACATTGTCAGTAAAAACCCTTTGTCCATTCAGGTCAGACAAATCTGCACTTGCTAAGCTTTGTGCCCCCCCCCAACCGGCAAGCATCAGGCTTGAACTGGTGTAAGGGCCACCAACAAGCGGGTTGATGAACGCAAAGGGATCATCGCGCAAGAGGAACGGACCGCTGAAAACCAATAAAATCCCGACCATTCTGAAAAATGCATACCCTTTGATTTGTTCTCGATTGAGACTGGTTTCAACTGTATGCACAAAACGCACAAATGATAGGGTGCCTACAAGCGCAACAAGCAGGTAAATGGGGAGCGCATAGCGAGCAAACTCACGATCAGAGACCAGCAACCCCAACCAAAACAGCAGGCAAAAGCCGCCAGTGGCTAACAGGAAAAATAGCTGGTTTCGCCCGCGACGATTGCGCACAAACTGGACCGCGCCATAGATGAACCCAAGGGTAATGATAGCTCGCTGGCGAAACAGAATGGTCAGTGGATAAAAGAGTAGTCCTGGCTCATCAGTAACCTGCCCCAGAAAAAAAGTTGGAGCCGCAAAGCCGGTTTCGCGCGCTGTAAGCAAAAATACGTTTTCAAACACATAAGCTGGATTGATAAACAATATTGGTGCCAGTAACCCGATTGAAACAATTAGTCCGCCCAGCAAAAACAGTAGTGGCCGGAGCGGGTTTCTTTGCGACAGCCACCCTTGTGTTAGCAAAACGGCCGGAACGATGGCCAGCAACAGCAGCCCTGGTACTTTTGACAGGATGGCTCCCGCCACGGCTACCCCCGTTAGCACATACCGCCAGTTGCTGTAAAAATTAAGCTGGTTGTCTCGTGGAGGCAGCATCAGCAGTAGAGCAATTAGGCTGAACATCGCCAGCAGCCCATCAACGTGCAAAATGTTAGTGAGCCCTACAATCCACATGTCCGTTAGCAGCAGGATGACGGTTGCAAATGCAAACGGGGGCTGTATAC
This sequence comes from Chloroflexota bacterium, assembly GCA_039199965.1. Taxonomy (GTDB): domain Bacteria; phylum Chloroflexota; class Anaerolineae; order Promineifilales; family Promineifilaceae; genus WTJY01. The sequence continues at coordinate 18,713 of JBCCSO010000010.1, forward strand.
GCTGTTTGAGCAGCGCGTATACGGCGGTCCACAGCCCTGCCATCATGACGCTAAGCACATTCCGGCCGAGCTGCAAAAATGGAAACAGACGGTGAGACAGTTCACCCGCCTGTGGTCGAACCCAAGATTGCTGTAAGATCCAGTTCACTTCTGATTGCAGCTCAGGCGTGAGCCACAGCTTAATTGTGGTGCCAATGCTCCCCAACCACATTGTGATAAACCCTGGATGGGCAGACTGCACCATACGGGGCCAATCTTGCTCAAGAATCGCCTGCCGGAAGTGGATGCTCTGGATCACCCAAGCAAACTCATCTGGGGTGACGATTTCTTCCAATGTGAAGAGAAATCTGGTGATTAATCCAGCTATGACGAAAAAAAAGACTTTGGACTCCCACAGGATACTGAATACTTTTTTTTTCTCCTCTACCTGATTCATAAGTCAATTTTATAGTGAAGCTGATATTTGAGACCAACCCCGGAAATCAAATGCCGAGAGTTGTTTGCGTGGGGTTGGTTGTGAAGCAATTTTAACGAGAGGCATGTTTGGTATATTCTTGTGGATCGCCTGAACCTGTTTTGAACAGGTTTTATTGTTTAGCAGCGGGATTCATCCCGCGCGGTTCCCGCAGTATTTCGATCTGATGCGGCTTGTCTCCATCCATAGCAAGTTCAGCGTAGGGTGAATAAACAAGTCCTATCGGCTGTTCGTCTTCTAGCTTTTCGCCTGCAAGCCTAGCAGCATCATCCAGACTCATGCGGCGTAGAGCCAGCCTTAAAAGCGACCCAAATCCGATCTGCCATGCCATGGCTAAGGGATTCTTACGGGCGTTGATCATTGCCTGCCACAGTTTTTGATTGGTGTGCAAAATGCGCGTGTTCGACACAAAAATGTCGCAGCCAGTTAGCTTTTCACCCCGAAAATTAGCATAGGTGCGATCTGCATTAGGGTAAGCTGATTGCATTGTTTCCGGTGTTATAACGGCATAGTACAGAACTCTGTCGAGCGGCTGACAGCGGCCGATCAAATCGTCAACCATATATCCTTGCATGTGAGGAATATCGCTGGAGCAGCCGATAACGGGGACGTGTCGGCCGTGCATGTGGTAGACATGCTCTAAACCCGCTAATCCATTATTGACCAGTCCCCCTTTGTTTGGCAAAAACGTGAGCGATTGCTTCACTCGCTGCTGAATTTCACCTTGTTCGGCCACACTGTCAATGCCCACAACAATCAAGTTGTCAACCAGTTTTGCATCAGCCAGACCGTTGAGTACCCAGCAAATCATCGGTTGCCCTTGAATATTGATCATAGCTTTTGGGCGACCTTGGCTAAAAGCAAAAAGCGGGTCATTTCGTTCAGGGATGCCACCTGCAATGACAATTGTGTCCATTAATCCTCTATTACCGTTGGCTTGAGATCTAACTGTTCAATGCAGCTTTGCAGCTCAGGTGCAGTTAGGGGCCGGTTTTTGCCTGCTGCTGCCGTTAAGCCCGCTTCAAATAAATTTGTGCCAAACGAACGCCCGTTGATGACTGGTGTGGTCGTGATGATGTCTTGCACCCCCCGTTTGCGGAAAGCGACACGATCAGCGGCCGTGGTTGTATTGGTGACTACAACTTTGCCATCCAACCGTGGTGGCATGTGCCGTTTTATGTACAAGCAATCCCCCGCGATAATGTCTGCCCATGCGTACCAATCGTCAAATTTTGGCTCAACCTTATGTTGTTCGCCACCTGTTGGGTAGATCATGTGGATCGGTAGCCTTGATACTACCGGCAGGACGGACGCACCTAATCTGGCTAATCCTCTCAGGCTTTTTATTCTGAGCGGTATGCCCAACGCAAACCCCGCATCCCCACATAAAACATCAAAATCTTGGTCAAAAAAAGATTGAGTCATTCCCAGCCGATCAAGCCCAGATACAACCATCACCTTTCGTTTAGACGTGACTTTTTTGACAATGACGGCTGTTTGTTTCTCTAAAGTATTTTTCAAGCCGCTTCCATCTACAATCGGGGTTTGCTTGACACCTTTGATCAGTTTATGCGCAGAGTTTAGTGAAAATGTGCGATTGATTGAGTGTACCCACAGGTCGATTCCACCCACACCAAATGAATCAACGTGACCATCTAGTTCCTGGAATCGGTTTGTGACTTGATCAACATCTCCATCCCATCCCTCTCGTCTTAGGCTGACTCGTTCGCCTAATAAATCAATTTCTGCACAGGCATCCCGTACGCTACTTCCAAGCGACACGCTAACAGCTTTTTTCATCCATCTTTTTCCAATTGAACCCCAGAGGGTAGATTTAAGGCTTGTACTGATAGTTGATAAGGTGAAGAGACCGCTTATCTAGTCAATTATCTGCTGTCAACTATCACACTTTATTTTACCACCAGCGGAAGCCAAATCTTGCTATTTTGCAATTCAATAGGCAATGATTGCACAACGAATGTATTGTCCCCTTTCACCGTTGTCGCTGGGAAAGTGATTTCAGGTAGATCTCCATCTGGATTCAATGGAATTTGAAGCGTGACTTGAATGCTGGCTGTTTGGTCTGCAACCATGCTTCCCAATGACCAAACAAAACCATCGGCCGTACTTTGAGCAGATTCTGATGTTGAAAGCAGCGTGCTACCAATTGGCAAAGTCTCTGTTACTACAACGTTATCGACGCTGGGCGTGTTGATGGGAGACCGAATATGAATGGTATATTCAATTTCAGCAGTCGTTCCATTCAGCATAATGCGTTCATCTGAAGGTAACTGTGGGATATCTCGTGAAACCTCAAAAAGTGGAACGAATAAAACCGGTTGATTGGATGATTGAGCTGGAACGTGGGCGGCCGATGCCACAGCTGGGTCAAATGTTAGGGTTTGTGTGAGGGATTCATTAGAGCCAAACCCAAGCGTTACCTCCAGTGCGGTTTCTTGGTTTGGTCCTAGATCACCAATGTGCCAGTCAAACCCATTCTCTGTCATTGAGATCGGCTGACTGCTGCTCAAAATGAAACTACCCTGTGGGATAGAGTCTGAAACCAGTGAGTTGGTGAATGTAAGATACGGTCCGGTTTTTTTTATGGTAATGGAGTATGAAATCGTCTCGCTGGAAGGCTGAATCGCTACATTCCCTTTGCTTACATCAAGGTTTAATATCGCATCAACCGCACTGGACACGTTAATTCGCCCGTGGCCGTACGTATTGTTAAACGTCTCATCACCCCCGCAGCTACCAATGCCAAGAAAGTCAGCAGTCTCTTCAAGATAACTTTCAATTGCTTCTACATTGCCAGCAATAGGCGGGTAGGCTGAAATCATTAGCCCTACTGCGCCAGCCACATGTGGAGCTGCCATACTGGTCCCAGAAAGCGTACCGTAGCCAGTTGTGCCTGTTGCAGAGCGTACAGCATCACCTGGTGCGGTAACGTTTGGTTTGATCCGGCCGCTTCCATCAACTGTGACCGGCCCTCGACTCGAAAAAGATGTGATGCCATCATTAATATTTGTTGCACCCACTGCAAAGGAGCCCTCGTAAATGGCCGCTGGTGTTCGAACTGAGTTACATGAAGATCCGCTGTTGCCCGCTGAGGTCACCACAACAATTCCGGCCGCACGTAAATTGTTAATAACCGTGTCCATCACTCCAAAATTGAAAGTGCTGCACCCCTCAGATGTAGGGCAACCCCAAGAGTTGTTAATAACATGAGGTGCTTTAGATGGATCAGGATTTTCATCGTTCAGATCTGTTGGAGCAAGAAACCACTCAAAACAGTCAATGTACGTTTCTGGCGTCCCGTATCCTTCTTCCATATTGCGACAGGCGATCCACTCTGCACCTGGTGCTACACCAATCTGGTAGCCGTTTGTCTCCCCGATCATCGTTCCCATTGTGTGGGTGCCGTGGGTACTGCCAATGTCATCACACGGGACCGTTAAACTGTAACCGCACGGATTGTTGTTGTCCCCATTTATGTCGCTGGAGATCGCATCGTGCCAGTTGTAGTTGTGGTCGGCCGTGTCCCCATCCCATCCACGATACTGATTGATCAGAGCAGGATGGTTCCAGTTGTAGCCGGTATCTTGCCCTGCGATAATGGCTCCTGTACCTGTAATGCCATCTGCCCACAACAGCGGTGCTCCAATTTTCTCGATGCCCCATTCTGTGCTTTGAAACGCATCGGCCGTGAAAAAAGGAGAGCTTCGGGCTGACTGAATATCGAGTTGAAACGGCTGATTGTTGTGCAAAAAAGCCACATCATCGCGTGCCGCGATAGTGGTTAAGATGGATAAAGGCGCACTCACATGAACAGCGTTGACGACCACATAAGGTTTTACCTGAGCTCCCTCATTTTTTAATGTTTCGATCAGACTTTGCTGGCTATTTGCTGCTGCTTTTTGAAGTTGCTTGTAGACGGCCATGGTTTGCCCGTTTTTATCAAGTCCATCCGGCAGGCTGATGGTGGTTTGCTCTTCAAGCAAAACGATAAACTCGATCTGGTGATCGGGCCGTCTGCTCTGTAAAAGCTCTAGCAAAAATGGGTCAACTTTGTCTTCCCAGCTATTTTTGGCTGATTCAACTCTTGAAAAAGTGATCAGTAAAAAGACGAGTACTGCTGCCAGAAACAGAGGAGTTAGCAGGATGGTATATCTGTTCATGAAAAAAGTTGTTCTGCAAGGTTCAAAAGCCGACGCAAAGATATTTATTTACTGATAGGCCTTTTGTTTTCGTCGGAAGGGGCCCGGGCGAATTGCGCAGAAGGATGGGATTTTTAAAAGCTCAAACAATGGTAGGATGTTAACACAAACCTCTAAGGCAAATTTAGACTTTCAGGTTATTCAAATTAAAACAGTTCACAGGTTGTCGACAAGTAGCCAAAAGTCACTAAATGCTAAAAAATTTATGGATCGCTAGGAGCATAGTCGTGTGGTCCTGAAAACGCATGAACCATCTTAGTCTTATCTTGCTCTTTTTGGAAAACGGGTATAGTTGAACTAGATTAGTTGAGTTTAGATCAACGCTAAAGATTCTTCAATTCCCATGAAATTTGGCGCGGTTCCTCTAGAAGAGGCACAAGGTAAAATATTAGGACACAACATTGCGGGCGCTGACGGACGCCGTGCGCTGCGCAAAGGGCAGCCGCTTTCGGCCGAAGATTTGGCCAAACTGGCCAGTCTGGGCAGGGACTCTGTGTATGTAGCTACGCCTGAGGTTGGGGATGTGGCGGAAAACGAAGCCGCTTATCGTATCGCTTGTGCCAGTGCAGGGGCCAACATATCTGTCTCAAAACCCACAACCGGCCGGTCAAATTTACATGCAGATCGTTTAGGTATTCTGCGCATTGATCAAGAGCGCTTGATGCAGGTCAATATGCTTGACTCTGTAACGCTGGCTACGGTTGGGGGCAACTCAGTCGTTTCACCTAAACAGATGGTAGCCACACTTAAAATTATTTCATACGGCATCCCGGAAAACGTGGTGCGTGAAGCGGAACGCATCGGCTACGCAGATACCATTCTAAATGCGCAAACGGAGCCACTGCTGCGTATTGATCCTCTTGAGCGCAAAAAAGTAGGAATGATTCTGTCAGGATCCCCTTCGGCTGAGGAACGCATTGTCAAAGGATTTGAAAAATCATTGCGCAGTCGGCTAAATGCGTGGGGATCAGATTTAGATGCGATAGAATTTGTCCCGCTCGAAGATGAGCAAGGGGAAAAAATGCTGGCTGCCCAAATCAATCAGTTTGTTGAAAATGGCGTTGACATGATCATCTTGGCTGGTGAAACGGCCATTATGGACCGCCATGATATTGCTCCACGCGCTGTTGAACGGGCTGGTGGGCGTGTCACCTGCTTTGGCGCACCGGTTGACCCCGGTAACCTGTTGATGCTTGCCCGACATGACGAAACCGGGCACAGTGTGCAGATTGTGGGCACACCGGGATGTGCTCGTTCAGCTAAAAAAAATATTGTTGATCTTGTAATCCCTCGCATTTTAGTGGGTGATTATCTGACCAAAATGGATATTGTACGTATGGGCGCAGGTGGCATGCTTGATGATGTCAAAGAACGCGGCCGTGCACGTAAACTGAATTAACAGGTCTCGTGCAAAACGATTTGTAAAGGTGTCCTGTTATGGGCACTTGGGCACCCATAAGGGATGCCCATACAACAGGCAATCTTGATTGTAGAAGACTTGATTTACTATAAACCGGCCGCCATCCGGTTATGCAACTATGACTTTTGATTCGATTGAAACATTACAGGACGCTCTGATCGCACAGGGATATGTGGCGGAGCGCAGCTTGGTAACGGCCGTTTATCTGTCGATGAAGCTGGGCAAACCGCTTTTCCTTGAGGGGGAGCCAGGTGTAGGCAAAACGGAGATTGCCAAAGTGATCGCCAGTATGCTTGATTCAGACCTGATTCGTTTGCAGTGCTATGAAGGGCTAGATGTTAGCCAAGCGGTTTACGAATGGAACTACACCCGCCAAATCATGCACATCCGCACAATGGAAGCGCAAAACAGAGGGTTTGACGAAGACGAGCTTTTTGGAGAGAAATTTTTGCTCCGTCGGCCGCTACTCCGGGCGATTGAAGAATCAAACGAAAAGTCGCAGGTGCTGCTCATTGACGAAGTCGACCGCAGCGATGAGGAATTTGAAGCGTTCCTGCTTGAAATTTTGTCA
>JBCCSO010000011.1:0-24931 GCA_039199965.1 Chloroflexota bacterium
GACGATTCCTATTCATGATCTTTCTACTTTTTGTGGTAATGAGAAGAATTTATCGAGTTTAGTAGCCGTCACACACATTTTGACACTTTTCTAAAATGTGTACGGTAGTGAAAAAAATCATTAAAACGTTTGTAGCGGTCACTAAACTCGATAAATTCTTCTCATTACCACAAAAAGTAGAAAGATCATGAATAGGAATCGTCCTATCTGTCGTCACATACGCAAAACCTTAATGCAAATTTATCCATAAAAAGCGCTTAATGGACATTCAGCTTGTCAACTCAACATATTATCTTGGATGATTTCAGGAATCGCTCAAGGAAAGCTGTGTTATTTGGAATAAATTACCCAGAACTTGCCAGACGGGACCCGGACAACAAGAAAAGCGAAATAATTCGCTCGAATTTTTCAAAATGAAGCAGTGAATGCTAAGTTTTTTTTCTTGCCATTTATCATGACCCTCTTGACTTCCTCAGCCCGCACTAGCCCAATCGTGCTTGCTATTGATGGTAGGAAGACTGAGCAGCAGTGTATGACACTGATGTTGAGTGTGATTTATACAAGTGAAGCGCAACTACAGTTGCTTGGATAACAGTTGAAGAAAACAAAGGACATTTAACTAAAGCTGTTCACTTATAATTAATCGAGAAAATTATCGAGATCATAACTAATGAAGCTCATTTTATTGTATTGGGCGATGGTGAATTTGATAGTATTCTTTTCCAAGCTTAAATTCAAAATTCTGGCTGGAAATATATATTACGAACCGTGAAAAACATGATCATTGATGATAATGGAGACGAATTTTAATCAAAAAATACTCATCTAAAACACGGCAGCATGATTGAACCGTCCGCTCTCGTCTTTACAGATGAATGTGTAATGCCCCCAACGATATGTCTAGAAAGCCTCTCGATTATCTATGAATTAAAAAAGAATAGTGAACCTTCAAAAAAGTTATTGTCACTGGGATCAAGGGCGAAGTTCTCTATTTTCTGGCTCAACCTGACCATGAGTATGAACTGATCAGGGTCTTTTCAACTCAATGAAGTCTGTTTGATATCATGCTTTATCGCCTACCTATTTGGATTGTTAAACACGATCAAGTGCTACAAAAGTGCTTGCTCATTCGCTAAAACAAAAACAAAATGAGCTAAGTTCTCAGTGATGCCTTGTTTGACACGTCTTTGGATGTTATGGCTGAGCTTGATTTGGACAAATAGCCCTATCTCTAAGTTAGTAATGTCCGCGAACTGATCAGAGCTGCCATACCTTTAATAATAGACTTGTACGTTTAGATTCAAAATTTCGTTTGGCCGTGGATTGAGAGTGAGGTTTTGGAAACTTGATCTCGAGATGTGGAGCTGAAGATCATGGTCGAATAATAATGCCATATACTTCTCTGTTTAAGAGATCACAGATAATTCGATTCTATACCTCATATGTTAAAGATTGTTACACGTCTTGGATCATTGTCTTTCATTTACACACTTGAAGTTTTGTTATCAAGAGGGATTGCGCTGCTCTTATTGCCAATTTATGCAGCTAACTTTTCACAGGAGGATTTTGGAGTATTGGCTTTGGTCACGATGGTAAAAGCCGTTTTTTCTACCCTTTTGCCGATGGGTCTGATTGGTGTTGTGAATCGATTTCACCATCAATTCGAAAATGAGACAGATCGCAAGCACTTTTACGGCTCAGTATGGTCATTTCTAATAGTTATTCCTGCTGTAATTGTTTTTTTTCTCATAACATATGGATCGGCACTATTCGAATTGCTCTTTGTTCAAGTCCCTTTTACGCCATATATTCAACTGGCATTGTTAATGGCGTTGTTGAACACATCATTCCTAACTTTGCCACCTCAGATATTTCGAATGAATGAGATGGCTTTCCCAGCACTGTGCCTAAGTTTATTACAATTTCTATCAACTGCAGTGCTTACAGTGTACTTTTTGAATGTTCTGGATTTGGGTCTAAATGGCGCAATATACGGACAACTTCTTGGTCTCTTAATTACTTCAATATTCGGAGCCGTGGCCCTGATTAAATTCACAAAATTGAATTTAAAATGGTTGAATATTAAGTCTGCATTGGCCTACTCATTGCCTTTGGTCCCTCATTTTTTTTCAAACTGGGCACTAAATGCTTCTGATCGTGCCATCTTAGAGAGATTTCTGCCGTTAGGAGACGTTGGCATATACTCTATGGGATACCAAATTGGTAGCGCTTTCCACATGATTGTAGCTGGTCTAAATAGTGCCCTAATCCCTATGTATAGCAGAGCAATCAAAGATAAAGAAGAACACTCTCGATTAACATTAGTAGCAACTTACTACATTGGAGTTTTAACCGCATCAGGACTAATGATTTCTTTGTTAGGAGGTGATGTGATAGACATTTTAGCAGGTGAGGAGTTCAGTCGATCTACGATTGTTATCCCGTGGATTGTATTTGCCTATCTTTCTATGGGATTCTATTTTATGGGGATGAATTCTTTAACCATAATCAGTGGCAAAAGCAACCAAGTTCCACTGGTTTCTGCAGCAGCCGCAATTCTTAATATCATTATCAATATAATTTTTATTCCCCGATATGGTATCATTGCAGCCGCGGTGAGTACAGCTATTAGCTATCTACTCTTATCAGTTACGATTCTCACTCTTGCCTACAGAATACACCCCATAAATTATGAATGGGAAAGATTCGCAAAGTTAATTATCTCCGCTTTTATATTGTATTTTATCGGAAGTGCCATTTCTTCACGGGCTGAGTATATAACTTTAAAAATCCTGATAGATGTTGGAACTGCTACTTTATTTCCAATACTCCTATTACTCCTTAATTTTTTCAACCCATCTGAGCGCCTCCTCATTCATAAGTGGATGCGTAAGATTGGAAAACCCAGTAAAGTTTAGAATCCTTTAGTCAGTATTACTTTAAGTACTCTGTAACATTAAAAATCTAATAAATGGTCTTGATCGTATTTAGCCGACAAACTGAGGATGTGAAAAAACAACACATCAAACTCAATGAATCAGATCGCAAAGCTCTGCAAGACTTAATTGCGACAGGAAATCACACTGCCCTCCAATACAAACGAGCGATTGCTTTACTCGAATTAGATCGAGGCAAAACATTTACATCAGTGTCCCAAACAGTTGGCGTCGTCACCCAAAATTGATGGATTAAGCCGAGCGAAGATAACCGCATTAGCCTGTAATGACCCACCAGAAGGAAACAGCCAGTGGTCACTTCGATTGGTGGCAGATAAAGTAGTGGAACTTGCGTATGTTGAATCAATTTCACACACTGAAGTTGGCCGACTTCTGAAAAAAACGAGACAAAATCGCACTTAAAAAATTATTGGTATATTGGAAAGATCAATAGCTTCTTTATTGCGAAGCTAGAGGACATTCTATGGCTTTATGCACAACACTATGATTCCAAGTATCCTGTCGTTTGCTCTCTTTGTTAATCATGTCTGGATCACTCAAAGAAAATACAGGCCAGTTCATCTCGCCCTTGCCCATGCGATCACATCTGATAGGCAAAAAAAGTGGGCAATTATCAGCAATGAGCCGGTTGATCGGCCGGTGTTTGATGAGTATGGATTACGGTTTTGCACTGAGGAGAATCCTCTTGATGACAAATTAGGCGGGTTCAACTTGCAAGATTCAAATTTAGAAGATGCTGATTCTCTATCTCGCCTCTGCCTAATCTTAGCAACTGCTACCGTTTATCTTGTTTCAACGGGAAAGGTGGTTGAAAGTCTTGATCAGCAAGACACAACTGATCCACATTTGTTTCGAGGATTGAGTTATTTACAAATTGGTTAGCGATACTGCAAGAGAACAATATTTACTCAGAAACGGTTACTCGATTTTATCAGGATCCTACCCGATCCTGATCCAGAACCTTCAATTGCATCTTGGACCCAGTTTCATCGGCCCATCTTTGAGCTTCAACAAATTGAATCATTCTTTTCTAAAAAAAAGATTAACCGTGTTATTTGTGCATTTAACATAGAATCAAACTAAACAGTGCAGGTTAAGTAGTTAGCCAGATTCTTCAGCATCTCAAAAGCTCGAGTTCGTTGGAATATCTATCTGCTCAATGAGGATAGTTTTGTTTAATTGTTACCCCATGCTCATACCGGGTCTTCCACTCAAAATAAAGTGGACAGAAAGAGAATGGAAGGATTTTCTCTACCAAAAACCCTGCGATTCCGAACAACTCAACAGTGGTGCGAAAAACTAGTCGCAAGAATTAGCTAATCTCTACTTCCAGACCCATCATGATTTCTTCATTAGCCAAGAATCAATTTCAAAGTCTCTTAAGTCGGGAGGTTTAACATGGCGTCACGTAAAATCGATAGTGTAACCACCCGATTTGCTTTATCAGGTTAAACGAAATTGTGTTGAAGTGTGCCAAAGAATGAGAGATCATTATTTGACCTTAATCGTCCTTCACTAGACGGAGAAAAGTCGTGTGAATTAACATACTTTGATGCCACTGACTTGCACTGGTGCTCAGACATTGGTCCTATAGTCCGGTCAGCGATCAAGTGAATGTCAGCTCACACGGTCTCAAGAATGCTTTCGAGCTGTAGTTCAGCAGCTCGTGAGCTCAGCATTCAAGCCTATCTGAGCGAAAGTTCTACTATTAAAACTATGACAAGACTTTCCATTATTATTAGATGTTATAACGAAGAAGAGCATATAGGTCGATTGCTGAGCGGTATTATGAAGCAATCAGAAAAAGAGGTCGAAATTATCATTGTTGACTCTGGCTCAACGGATCAAACTGTTAACATTGCTAAACAATTCCCAATCAAACTTGTTTCTATACAGCCAGAACAATTTTCTTTCGGCCGCTCCTTGAATTTGGGTTGTAGAGTGGCTAATGGTGATATTCTTGTTTTCGCTAGTGCGCATGTGTACCCAGTGTATGATGATTGGCTAGCAGAACTCCTTGCTCCATTTCAAGACAATAGTGTTGCATTAGTATATGGTTGCCAACGAGGAAATGAAGTTACAAAATTTTCAGAGCATCAGATATTTGCGCGATGGTTTCCATCTGAATCAAACTTCAAGCAAGAACACCCTTTTTGTAACAACGCAAATGTTGCGATTAGAAAATCACTGTGGGAAGAGCTGCCGTACGACGAACGACTTACTGGGCTTGAGGATATTGCTTGGGCTAAAGAAATATTAGCCAGAGGTCATCTGATTGCTTACAACGCAAAAGCAGAAATAATTCACGTACATGATGAAACCGCAAGTAGGGTTTTTAATCGATACCGAAGAGAAGCGATTGCAATGAAAACAATCTTCCCTGATGCAGATTTCACTTTTTGGAGTTTTTTAAAGCTATTTGTTAAGAATACAATTGCAGATTACTATTATTCTGTAAAGGAACAATCGTTATTTGAAAACTTCTCAGATATTTTCAAATTTCGTCTAATGCAATTTTGGGGGACATTCAAAGGATATCAACAAAAAAATCTAACAATTGGTGTGTTAAGGCAGACTTTATACTATCCTCGCGATTTAAGGGCGAACAAAACACCTTCTGAAGCCGACATCCGTGTAAGGAAAGCGATTAATTATAAAGATTCTTCAAAAGTAACCACTTAGTACTCTGCAACATTAAAAATTTTAATTCTTTGTAACTGCGAGTTTCGGCTTCGACAAGCCCAAACTACCTCTCGCGGCTAGGGCTGAGCCTGTCGAAGCCGAGATCACATTTTGCAAATACTTTTGTTACAAAGTACTTAGATTCTATTCGAAAAATATCTTGATGATTTGAGCATCGGCCAAAAATAATTCAAAAGCTAAGTAAAAATGGATGGCTTTATGGAAAAATTTGCGCCAAAAGTGCAAATGTTAAGATTTCCTAAATCTAACTTACCTCTGAAAAATGAATTTACGCATAGGTTCTTAGCCTTTAGCTTCAATCAAAATTACATTTTTAAAAAGTAACTTGTCAAACTTATGTCTAAAATTGCAGCCCTTATGCCAATGCGTCACGGTAGCGAGCGTATAAAAGGAAAAAATTATCGACTATTTGGTGATCGACCTCTGTACCAACATATGCTAGATTGCCTAGTTTCGTCTGAATTAATTGATGTGGTTGTAATCGATACAGACAGTCAAATAATTTCTGAACAAGTTTCAGCTAAGTATCCAGATGTTGTTTTGCTTGAAAGGCCATCATACTTGACAGCTGGAACCGTTCCAATGAATGATGTTTTACTTCACGATGTGAGCAATGTTGAGGCAGACTTTTATCTCCAAACACATTCAACAAATCCCCTACTTACATTAGAGTCTCTGGAATCAGCAATTAAAATATTTCTTGAAAATTATCCTATGTATGATTCATTATTTACGGTAACTCGCTTGCAAACTAGGCTGTGGGATGAGTTAGCTCGACCCATAAACCACAACTCATCTATATTGTTGCGTACGCAAGATTTACCTCCAATTTATGAGGAAAATTCATGTTTGTATATTTTCAGTAAAGAAATCTTAAAGAGAAAACATAATCGAATCGGTGACAGACCTTATCTATATTCACTTCCGCCTGATGAGGCATGGGATATTGATGAAGAAATTGATTTTCAAATAGCCGAGATGATTTATAAGCACAATCTAGGAATCGCAACATGACCAAGCCGTGGAAAGTACTTATTTCAGCACCATACATGCAACCTGTGATTGAAAGATTTCGACTCTATCTTGAAGAGAATGGGTGCGAAATTTTTGTTCCGCCAGTTGAAGAAAGATTTGAGGAAGAAGATCTTCTGCAATGGATAGAATCTATTGATGGTGTTATCTGTGGAGATGATCGTTTTACGGAAAGGGTATTACGATCTGCTCCCAAGCTAAAAGTGATTTCCAAATGGGGAACTGGCATTGACTCGATTAATCAGGAGATTTGCAGAGAGCTCAATATCGCTGTTAGAAACACACCAAATGCTTTTAGCGAGCCGGTTGCTGATTCGGTTCTAGGCTACATTCTTGCCTTTGCACGCAACATACCTTGGATGGACAGCCAGATGAAGAATGGCATTTGGCAGAAAATCCCCGGGCGAGCGCTAAATGAATCTACGTTAGGCATTATCGGCGTGGGAGACGTCGGCAAGGCGGTCGCTCGCCGTGCGGTTCCATTTGGGTTACGTATTTTAGGAAATGACCTTAAAAAGATGCCCGAAGATTTTCTGGCTGAAACCAATGTTGAAATGGTCTCGAAAGAAGAGCTTTTGACTGAGTCAGATTTTGTTAGTATTAATACAGACCTTAATCCAACAAGTTACCATTTAATGAACGAGGAAATGTTTGCTCTCATGCAGCCAACGGCTGTATTTGTGAATGCGGCAAGAGGACCTGTTGTCAAGGAAACTGCTCTGATAGATGCGCTACAGAAAAAACAAATAGCTGGTGCAGGCTTGGATGTGTTTGAATTTGAACCTTTATCTGTTGATAGTCCTCTTTGCAAAATGGGCAATGTGCTCCTTGCCCCGCACAATACAAATTCAAGCCCAAAAGCATGGGAGCATGTACATAAAAATACCATTAAGAATCTACTTGAAGAATTACGTGCCAGATCATGACATTATTAAGTAATCAAAATCGAGATGCTGTACTGATAACGGGTGTAGCTGGAGGAATAGGTTCAAGTTGCGCTCAAGCTTTTGCTAATGCAGGTTGGTTCGTTATTGGGGTTGATCGCAAGCCAGAGCGACCTATTCGCGGAGTCAGTCTTTATGTACAGGCAGATGCTGCCAAGCCAGATGATATTCAGAACTCACTTGTACTAGTCAAAAAAAATGTTGGACGTCTAGACGCACTTATTAACAACGCGGCTCTACAAATCACCAAGCCCATAATGGAAATGTCTATTGAAGAGTGGGACAATATTATGAATGTCAATGTTAGAGCTGGCTTTTTATTTGCCCAAGCTGCATTCCCTTTACTCTCAGAATCAAGAGGCAGCATTGTCAATGTTAGTTCAGTTCATGCGGTCGCAACATCTGCCCAAATAGCTGCTTATGCTGCAAGTAAAGGGGCTTTGATGGCTCTTACCCGCGCCTTGGCCGTTGAGTTAGCCGAGCATAATATTCGAGTGAATGCTGTTTTGCCCGGAGCCGTTGATACACCTATGTTACGAGATGGATTAAACCGAGGACATGTGCAGGGGCAAGGTATTGCAGAAAGAATGGCAGAATTAGCTGCAAAGACAGTTAACGGTCGAGTTGGTCATCCTGATGAAATTGCTCAATGCATTTTGTTTTTGGCTAATAATGATCAGTCCTCATTTATGACTGGGCAAGCATTAATTGCTGATGGTGGTGCAACCGCCCGATTAAGTACGGAGTAATTAAATGCTAAGAGATGTTTTAAAGCCAATTGCTTCAACTATCATTAAAGGGCCTCTCTACAAAACGGGGGCAAAAAATTTTAGAAAGCTAGAGCGGAGGGTTTCTTCTGCACAATACCATATGAGCCTTCAAGGTATACAGTCTCGCAAACGTCTAGCAACTTGGCAAAATAAACATGCTGGAGAGAGGGCATTCGTTATTGGTAATGGGCCCAGCCTTAATTTACTTGATCTCACACTTCTAAAAGACGAAGTCAGCATCGGCTGTAATGGTCTCTTTATTTTGTTCGACAATATGGGATTTGTACCACCCTATTATACTTGTGAGGATAAATTGGTAGGCGAAGATCGTGCGCGCGAACTTAATAATCTAAAAGGCACCAATAAGGTTTTTCCATATGATTTGCGACACTTCCTTAAATCCGATGAAGATACTACATACGTTAACTTCATTCGTGGAGATTATGTGGGATATCCTAGAATTTCTACAGACTTTGCAAACGAGGCATATTGGGGGGGAACGGTAACCTTTCTAAACCTTCAATTAGCGATTCACCTTGGATGTACCACAATCTATATGATTGGATTTGATCACAACTATGTGCTGCCAGATGAAATCAGGACAAATGAGATTGATAATAATGTCAAAAAAGTCATCCATTCTAAAGAGGCTGACATCAATCATTTCGACCCAAGCTACTTTGGACCGGGCTATCGCTGGCATAATCCAAATGTTGCACGAATGGAAAGATCATATGTCGTTGCGCGCAAATTTGCCGAAGCTAATAATATTAAAATTTACAACGCTACAATCGGAGGCAAGCTAGAGGTTTTTGAGAGAGTTGATTACAGCAGCCTATTTTAGTTACAAACTCGATCCCTTCCTTATTGCTTGTGTCAGAATGAATTTAACACATCGTATTCTTCTATTAGGAATTACTCTACTTCTCATCTTCGTATCTAAAATTACAAAAATAAGAGTTAATCGATTTGCTGTTTTGAGTAATAATAGTTTAGGGTCTCATGAGCGTTTGATAGATATCGATACCGTGACTAATATCTATCAAACGATTCCTGACGATTACAGAGACCTTGGGATGACGACCTACTGGTTTGGTCAGTTACTTGCTAGACAAAACGACACAGAAGAAGCGATTCAGATAATTGAAGAATATATATCCGGTAGCTCTATTGATTTGTCAGCATATTTGACCTTAGCTGATCTTTATCTAGAACAATCAAATTTTTCCGATGGGCTCAGTGCTAATCTTGAATATTTAAAGCGCAATCCCAATGATCCTGATGGTGTTATTCAACTTGCACTAATCTATCAGCAATGGGCGAATCATCAGCAATCTAATGATCTGCGATTATTGCCTTCTCAAGCAGAAAATATCCATCTCGAGCTTCCATTGTTACAACCGTTTTGGCTCATACTCACATTTGATGAGACTATTCCCCATACTTCTCTTCAAGATGTAAAAGAGGTACTCTATGTAAACGTCAACCAGTCAGGTGCACTCTTCAAGCGTATCGGCTTTTTAGCAAACGGCACCCCTGGAATATACTATCTTTTTGATCAGCCTAATGAAACAATCCTTGATGTTGAAATTTTAAACAAAAGCGAACATCTTTTTGATATTAGCTCCGTTTCTGCAGAGTTGGTTACGAATGCTGAAAATTTTTTTGATATAGTAGATACTGGTTGGACTGATACTTCGCATAAATCTATTGGACGGGTCCCGTACATCACCTATTTAATGGCAACTGAAGAATACAATCAATTCACTCTTGGCTTTTTTGATCAACTTGGAGGTCACGTGGCTATATATATTGGGGATGATTTAGTTGCTGAAATCATAGGTGGTGAGCGTGGGCCAAATAAAGGTGGTTGGACACCTTTCCCGTTTGAACTCGAAAAAGAGTATGCAAACTTAGTTAGGGTTAGAATTGAAAACCTATCAGAATCAGGAATTGGCTCTAATTATATTTACTTTCAGCAGGACTAAGTTTATATGTCACACTACCCTAACACCCTTGTGGTAGGCGCACCAAGGTGTGGAACCACGTCGATCTTTCAATATTTGAGGCAGCACCCTGACATTTATCTCCCTGTAAGAAAAGAGCTTCATTACTTCACATATCAACGTCTTCAAGAGAATTGCAATGGCCCCGGTGATATGGGAGTACTGGAGACTCTATGTGAAACAAAGGAGGAGTATTTTTCCCATTATAAGCAGGTGCAAAACGAAAAGATTATTTGCGAGATTTCGCCCTCTTACCTTTACTACTCAGACATCTCTCAACGCTTAAAAGCCGAACTCGGAGATATTAAAATTATTGTTTCTCTCCGTGATCCAGTTGAAAAAGCATATTCACAATATATGCACTTAGTTCGCCTGAATTTGGAGGAACTAGATTTCTATTCAGCGTTAATTCAAGAAAAGGATAGGGCAAATAAGAACTGGGGGGATATCTGGCGTTATGCAGAGAGTTCCTTATATGCTGACCGAGTATCTGATTACATCAAAATGTTTGGTCAGGAAAACGTACATGTAACATTTCTCGAAAATTTTATTCAAGACCCTGTTAATGCTATTCAGCGCATCTTCCAATTTTTAGAGGTTGACACTGAACTTATTCCAGATATGCGGGTATACAACAAATCTGGAAAGCCACGCTCGAAGATTGTAGGTCAATTCTTTGCGCGTCCCAATCCCTTAAAGAACTTGATTAAGGGAGTTGTGCCAGAGAAAATCAGAGTCCCGTTGCGTCTTGCCATTTTGAATTGGAACTCACTTGAAAAAGAAGAGATCAGTCCTGAGGCAAAAGCTTTGTTGATGGCATACTTTCGAGAGGATACGGCAAAATTGGAAGGTTTACTGGGGTACCCAATGCCATGGCGCTTAAAGTAAGCAAAAGAGGAAAAAATTTTCTAATATCGAATCAGCCTATGTTATATGATTCTAAGCCTTTCATCCTCGTTTCAAAGAAATACTTGGTCTGTATAATTTCTTTCTTGGGAATTATCGCATTACTAATTCTTGGGGCTAGGTTACTTGGTCAGTCTCCTTTTTTAGTTTTAACCACTCTTTTTTTGCTCGTTTTTATCCCCCTTATGGGCTACAGCTTAATGTTTAGCCACCGGCTTGCATTTATGCTCCTCATGATTGCATTTCCCTTCCATAGTTTGGTGATGCGGGTGATTGAGGTTGACTTGGGAATTGTGGGAGGAGTTGGCACTCTGATTTCAACTTGGAAGGAAATGGTTATTCTCATTTTATTAAGCCGACTGATATTTGTTAGCCCAAAGTATTTCTCCTCTACAGATACCTTAATTCTATCGTTTGTGGGGTTTAATTTTCTATACTCAATTGTGCCGAGCGATTTCGCGGCTGGTCTTTATGGATTTAGAGGCGTAATCGAACCATTCTTGATTTATTTCCTAGTTAGGATTGTGAGATTTAGACACACAGATATGCAAAATCTTTTCCGAACATTGGTTATTGTTGGCATGTTATTAGGTATCTTCGGCGTTGTTCAGTTTATATTTTTGGGCTCTGACTTTGTTATGACTTACAAGGCAATTGCAGGGGAATTAAGTAACTCCCACACTACCCGCGTTGTAGGAAACTTTATTTTCAGGTCCAGTGCCACATTTACGTCCCCTAATCATCTGGGGATGTATCTAGCTATTTTACTACTTGTAACACTGGGTGTTTATGTGGAGAGCAATGTAAAGCTGAAAAGTATCATGATCCCACTGATATTTATGGGGCTTGGGCTATTTTCTAGTTTTTCTCGAAGCAGTTGGTTGGCAATTGTGGCTGGCGGAGCTGTCGTCGCATTACTCATAATACTACATCGACGCGTAAAGCGGAAACTCTTTATCGGATCCATAATTTCGATGGTAATCGCTGTACCCGCCGTGTACTATCTAGGGGTTTTTGATTATGTGGTTGCAACTTTACTGCTTGAAGAAATATCGGCAGCAGGGAAAATACCATCCATACTAGAGGGTTTAAATTTTATGGTGTCTAATCCATTGGGTATTGGGCTAGGTTTAGCTGGACCCCGTTCAACTAGGTTTGGCGAATTGACAGTTCACTCAGAAAATTTTTACATAATTATGGGTATGGAAACTGGTTATTTGGGCATTTTAATGTATCTCCTGATAATTTTTAGTGTAATTGTCAAGTTGATGCGAATTTATTATCGGTTAGAAGATGGCTTTGAAAAGGGGCTTATTTTAGGATGCTTGGCTGCATTGATAGGCACACATACAGGTGTATTATTTATTCCAAGTTTACAAGAACTTTCTGTTTCAACGCTTTTGTGGTTGTTCGTTGGGATATCGTTTCAATACGATTATTTGAGTCGCCAAGAACTTAAAAAACATCAATTTAAAATGGGCTTGATGCCTAGAAAAACTGTAGCTCCAAATGTCTGATATTTCAATCATTGTTGTTAATTGGAATACTCGCGATTTGCTTAGGGCTTGTCTCAAGTCCATAGATAAAAATAAAGGGTTCCTTGATGTCCAGACTATTGTTGTCGATAATAACTCTGAAGACAATAGCCAAGACATGGTCAAACAAGAGTTCCCACAAGTTTTTTTGATTGAAAACAAAGAAAACGTTGGATTTGCCAAGGCAAATAATCAAGCGATTCCTCTATGTACTTCTGACAACATTATGCTCTTAAATTCGGATGCAGAAATTCTTGATGATGCATTGCAGATACTGTCCAGCTATTTGAATCGACATGCCTTGGTTGGAGCGATTGGTCCTAAAGTCATACATCCATCGATGAGATTGCAGGTCTTGTCATGTGGTAATCAGCCTACAATTCGCACGATGTTTAACCAGTATTTCTTTGTATCAAGAATATTTCCGCGATGGCAACTGTTTGAAGGAATTAATCTTCTTATGGGCATTCATGATGACGGGCCACGATCTGTCGAGTGGTTGTCAGGTGTCTGCTTCTTGGTTAGGAAATCGGTCATCAACTCTGTTGGAGCAATGAGCACAGACTGGTTTATGTATGCAGAAGATCTGGAGTGGTCTCTTAGAATCAAAAGTGCTGGCTGGGAACTTCATCATGTTCCTGAAGCTGAAGTAGACCATCATTTTGGCGCAAGTACGTCAAAGAATAATAGTGTAAAAACGATGTGGGTTCCCAACATGCTTGATTACTATAAAAAGACGCAAAATCCAAATGGTTTACAAATTTGGATTTTTAATTCGGTATTTTTTGTGGGACTAAGTACCCGAGCATTGATGTACAAAATTAGATCTATTCTGGATGTAAAAAATAAAGCCATGTGGTCTGAAGAGGTTCGAAAATTTCGAGCCTACTCAAAAGCAGCATTTGAAAATTTTTAACTTACGGTAAAGTGTGATGTCGATGCAGTCTAAAGATAAAAAAACGGTTTTAGAATCTAATCAAAAACTAGGCGTTCGCTCAAGATTGGCGGACCGTACTTTCCTTGATGCGGTATCTGTTGGGTTTAAAGTGCTCCCTATGTTTATAAGGGGCGTATTGACACGTTTATTTTTCAAACAAAAGAAGGGATTGCTCCTCATTGGAAAGCAGGTTTCAATCAGAAATCATCGGCATATATCATTGTCTGGCAGTCTTATTGTAGAGGATTTTGCTGAATTACAGGGACTATCGAAACGAGGTATTCGCTTTGGAGACCATGTTACAATCGGCCGCTTTGCGATGATCCGCCCATCTGGTTATTACGGCCGCGAAATAGGGGAGGGGTTGAGTGTTGGAGATTATTCCAATATTGGTCCCTACTCCTACATTGGATGCTCTGGGTACATTGAAATTGGAAACAACGTGCTTATGGGCCCTCGGGTTGGGCTATTTGCGGAAAATCATAACTTTAATAAACTCGATTTAACCATTAGAGAACAAGGGGTAACAAGACATCAAATTATCATTGAAGATGACTGCTGGATTGCATCAGGTAGTGTAATTACGGCAAATGTTTGTGTTGGGACAGGTTCGATTGTTGCTTCTGGGGCTGTTGTCACAAGTGATGTGCCTCCCTATTCAATTGTAGGGGGTGTACCCGCGAAAGTAATAGGCTGGAGAAAAAAGGAAAATTCAAATGGCTGATGAAAGCATTTATGTTTCTGGTGCATACATTGATAGTAACCCGAACTATCATGTTGAAGACTCTTCATGGAAAGCATCTAAAATTCTTGATATATTGAAAAAAAATAAGCTTGACAATCAGATGGGTTCTATCTGTGAGATTGGTTGTGGAGTTGGTGAGATTTTGGTGCAATTACAGAAGGGCTTGTCTAGCTCAATCTCTATCGAGGGGTACGAAATATCGCCGCAAGCTTACCAACTTTCTCTCTCTAGGCAGAATGAAAACTTAAAATTTTATTGTGAGGACTTACTACTATTAGACAATCATTATGACCTAATGTTGTGTATTGACGTCATTGAGCATGTCGATGATTATTTAGATTTTGTTCGTAAACTTCGCGACAAAGCCAAATATACCCTCTTTCATATTCCACTTGATTTGTCAGTTCAAACTGTTTTGCGATCAACTCCTATTCAATATGTTCGTGAGAAAGTCGGCCATATTCATTACTTTACGAAAGATATCGCTATCGCCGCATTGCTAGATAGTGGATATGAGATTGTTGACTATCAATACACGGCCGGCCAGCTTGAAATTTCGAAGTCATCTTTGTCTAAATGGTTATTCTGGCCAAGAAAATTAATTACATCAATTAATGAAGATTTTGGTGTAAGGCTTTTAGGTGGATACTCCTTACTCATCTTGACTAAACCAAGAGGCCAACAATAATCAAATCATTTGATCTTAACTGCACCGGTCAAACTAGGGACAAGTAGAAACAAATTGACAGTAAAGAGTAGAAAGAAAAGCATCCTATTTGTTCACTCGAGTGATGAAATGTATGGGGCCGACCGAATTTTGCTACAAATGGTTACTAGGCTTAAAGAATTCAATTTTGAGCCCGTGGTCGTTATTCCTACAGATGTTCCATATGAAAAAACATTGAGTTTGCGATTATTGGACGAGGGAATCAAAGTTATCTACTTTAAAACAGCGGTATTGCGTCGGATATACTTTTCCCCTATAGGACTCATCAAATACATTTTTCGATTTTTTGCAACTTTGTTTTTTTTGGTAAAGGTAATTAGGGAAAATAGCATTTCTATTGTCCACTCGAATACCTTAAGTGTCATTCCGGGCGCATTTGCTGCCAAAATCACGCGGCTACCACATGTTTGGCATGTTCATGAAATTATAGTTAATCCAAAAAAGCTGCACCAGCTTACGGCTTGGCTAGCCCTAAAGTTTTCAGATAAGGTAGTTGCGGTATCCACACCAACATATGAGCATGTAATTCAAGGTACCAAGCTAGATCCGGACCATGTTGTTGTCTTAAATAATGGTATCGAAGTGAAACGATTTGATGAGGCAATAGGTATAGGACAAGCTATTCGAGATGATTGGCAAATATCAGACAATCAAGTACTGGTTGGCATGGTTGGCAGAATAAGCCGATGGAAAGGGCAAGATCATTTTTTGAAGGCGTGCAAGTTAGTAAATGCTGACGACAAAGATATACGATTTTGTTTGGTTGGTGATGCTCCACATGGACAAGAGTTTCTTGTAGAAAGCCTCAAAACAACTATTCAACGGAGTAATCTTGAGAAGAATTGTATTCTCGGTGGTTTTCGAGATGACATTCCAGTTGTTTTAGATGCGCTTGACATCTTTGTCATGCCTTCGACACTGCCTGACCCATTCCCTACCACCATTCTTGAGGCGATGGCAGCTAGCAAGCCTATTGTGGCAAATGCTCATGGGGGTGCAGTTGAAATGGTTGAAGAAGGGGCAACCGGATATTTAGTTGATCCAAACGACCCGCAGGAAATGGCCGATCGAATCCTACACTTGACGAAGCAATCCAAACAATATCGAGCAGAAATGGGGGAGAAAGGTAGGAAACGGCTTGAAAATTATTTTTCAGTTGATTCATTCTTGCATAAATGGGTTGAGATTTACGAAGAACTTAGTTGACACTTTATGAAGATTGCATTAATGGGCACACGCGGAATCCCCGCAAGTTATAGTGGTTTTGAAACTTGTGTTGAACAATTAGGGCAGAGATTGGTTGAGCGCGGTCACGAGGTGGTTGTTTACTGTCGCTCTCACCATATTACCTATGAAGACGATACTTACAAAGGAATGAAGTTGGTGAAAATGCCTACAATCGCGAACAAGTATTTAGACACCCTCGTTCATTCCTTCATCACTTCTGTTCATGCACTTTTCGGCCGATTTGATATCGCATGTTACTTCATCGCAGGAAATAGTCCTGTAACGTGGATTCCCCGATTAGTTGGCACAAGAACAATCCTAAACGTAGATGGCTTGGATTGGAAAAGAGAAAAATGGCCAAGCTTAGCAAAAAAATATATTCGCTTTGCAGAGTATTTAGCCACAAAATTGCCTAACAGATTCATAACAGACTCAGAGGTTGTTCAAGGATATTATCAAGATACTTACGGGGTGATTCCCCCTTACATTCCATATGGCTCAGAGGTTCAATTGCTGCCACCCGGCGAAAATCTTGAAAAGTATGGTCTTTTGCCACAAAAATATATTCTTTTTGTGGGACGGCTGGTTGAAGAAAACTGTGCTCACCACATTGTTGACGCATTTAAGGAGATTGATACAGATTACAAATGTGTTATTGTAGGAGACGCAGCATATGCCGAGGATTACATTGCTTCGTTAAAGGCACGAGCTGAGGGTGACGATCGTATTGTGTTTACAGGCTATGTGTTCGGAGCTGGCTATCATGAGTTGGGGACCAACGCCTCCATTTTTGTTGAAAGCTCAGGGGTTGGAGGGACACACCCCGCACTTACAGAATCGATGGGGCACGGGAACTGCGTAGTAGTTAATGATACGGCCGAAAATTTAGAGACAATTGGGGACAGTGGGTTTTCATATGCTGGTAAAGAAGGGGCAAAAAGCTTAAAACCGGTTTTAGAGGAATTACTCAACGATCCAGATATCATCAAGGCGTATCAAGAGCGAGCATCCAAACGAGCCTCTGAAAAATTTTCGTGGGAAAGTGTCACAGATGCGTATATCGAACAGTTTGAAAGTTTGCTATAGTTATCCACAGAAAGTTGCTATCTAAAACAAATAACCTATACTTCTTTCTTAGACAAATGAGGGAGAATCAGACTAGGCTTTAGTCATTTTATACCCTCAAATTACTTTTTTCCTAACACTTTATTCACTCTATGTAGTACCATACCAGCAGGTTGGGAAGAATTAAAAAGCTTTACATTACTCCACCCCAATATTTCCATTCCTTTTTGATTTCGCCTAGAAGTCCTCAAGCGCTGGAGGCTTTTTGAAATTTTGAGAGGCATATCTTGTTCAGACGTACCAGCTTAAATTTTGCAATATTCTCTATTGCTATGGATATTGGCCTAACATTTTTAGCAATAATACTTGCCATTGCAATTCGGCCGTCCTTGCATTCCCTGCCCGGATTAGTCGAAAACCCCACGATTAAGTTCGATACTTCTTTGTACTTTATCATACCGATCATTTGGTTTGTCACTTTTCTCTTTTTCTCGGTTTATGACCCTAAACGACGATATCAGGTTACTGAAGAGGTACAGCAGCTTATATTGGCGATAGGCTTCTCTGCGCTGGTTTTTGCAGGGGTTTTATATATCGGATTCCGCGAAGTATCTAGATATATTTTTGCCGTTTTCGTTATCTTAGACGTAGTAATGTTGATTGGTTGGCGTCTGATTTTCCGTGCTGCGTTCAGAATGTTTGGTCAAGTATCATCAGATCGACGTGCATTAATTGTGGGGAGCGGTGCTACAGGGCATCAGGTGTTTGACATGATGACAGAATATGCGGGAGCAGGGTTAGAGGTGGTTGGCTACATTGGCGATCGGTCTGGAAATCCACCTGAAGGAAAAAAATTGCCCCTCATTGGGTATATAGAGGATGTCCCCTGTTTGGTATCTGAGCTTGAAATAGATGATGTCGTTATTGCACTGCCTAGAAACGCCTATGAAAAGGTGAGTACACTTATTCATAATCTGCATGAGATGCCAGTTGCCGTTCGCATCGTTCCAGATTATTTCAGTTTATCTCTATTTCGTGCCTCGGCCGAAGAGTTTGCTGGCTTGCCTATGATCAACTTAAGGGCCCCAGCCCTAAATGAGGTGCAGCGAATTACAAAGCGATTATTTGACTTAGCTTGTTCGTCGTTCTTAATTCTCCTATCGTCACCCATCATGGCCGTAGCTGCCATTATGATTTGGCGTGATTCAGATGGGCCAATCTTTTATCGACAAAAACGGGTCGGAGAAAATGGCAATGTTTTTGGTATGTACAAATTCCGCTCGATGATAGTTGATGCAGATAAGGAAATCAGCCATGTCATGAAAACTGATGAAAGTGGCAACCTTATACATAAGTCTGAAAATGACCCAAGGGTGACTAAAGTAGGCCGCTTCCTGCGTCGCACTAGTATTGATGAGCTGCCACAGCTTATTAATGTCTTTAAAGGTGAAATGAGCATTGTTGGTCCACGCCCTGAAATGCCTTGGGTCATTGAGAAATACGAGCCTTGGCAGCTTCGTCGCTTATCAGTTCCGCAGGGTATTACTGGATGGTGGCAAGTCAATGGTCGATCTGATAAGCCGATGCATCTCCACACAGAAGAAGATTTATATTATATTCAGAACTACACTCTGTGGATGGACATTTATATCATGCTAAAGACACCTTGGGTTATTCTTAGAGGCAAAGGTGCCTACTAGAAAGTCTCTGGCTTAGTAGTTTGCCGAGCAACCTAAGCAACAATTGCCCCAAACGGCCGAAAAAGAGAAAATACTGGCCGTGATCCTGATCAATTTCCAATATCTGATCCATAAAATCAAATCAACTGGCTGGGGGAAAGACCTACTATTTTGGCTTGAATCATTATCTTTGGTGGGTGCATTTCCTTTCCTGATTTTCCCTCAGAGATTTCCGCAAGTTACGGTAGCAAGCCTAATTGCGCTCGTTTGCTGTTGGGTATACTCGGCTACACAGTCACACGAGCTTAAATCTCCCCAGTCAGTGGCAATAACGTGTGTAGGAGCTTGGAGCATTCCGGCGATATTGATCTCTGCTGATCTAGAGTTGACAGTTGAGAAAGCGGCCGGACTTTTACTGGGGCTGGCTTTGTGGCGCTGGATTACGCTTTTTGTAAGTAACCAAGCAAGCTACAAACTTTTGGTTTTTGGATATTTATTCTTAGGTTCTGGATTTGTTTTCGTTGGCTTTTTAAGCGTTAATTGGTTGGACAAGGTACCCTCACTAACTAGAGTAATCGATTTATTTCCCCAACAGATAATCTCATTTACAGCCATGGGTTCGGGGCAAGGTGTTCAGCCCAACCAATTGGCGGGAACGTTACTGTGGTTGTTTCCTGTTGCGCTCGGTTTATCTGCAAGCCAATTCGTAAATCGTCAGCGCCTGGTTTGGGTTGTAACAGGTCTGCTAGGATGTACCTTCCTTGGTATTCTGATTTTGTCACAATCGAGAGGAGGCTGGCTAGGTGGAATCACCGGGATCGGTATGTTTCTATGGCTCATTGCTTTCGTACCGTCATCATCTCATTGGTACAGCCGAATGCGTACAGGATGGCCAATTTTGGTTACGGTCATTGTGGTTCTTGCCCTGTTTATTTCAGGGCCAGCCACACTGGCTCAGATGTGGATTGATCCACCAGACCAAACAGCTGTCGGCAATTTGGGTACCTTGACATTTAGACAAGAAGTGTGGGTTTGGGCAATGCAGGCCATTCAAGATTTTTCAGTTTCAGGGACTGGACTTGGCTCCTTTCGTGCCGTTGTTCATCGACTTTATCCAATAGCTATTCCTGTTACCTATGATATAGCCCATGCACACAATGTGTTTTTACAAATTGCATTAGACATGGGCCTGCCGGGGCTAATTTTCTATTTAACTACAATTATCATATACATTGTGATGGGGTGGCAGGTCATCAGACATGGACAGTCTGACTCAATCAAAATTTTTGTCGTAAGTCTAATTGCATCTCAGATTGGTTTTCACGTCTATGGATTAGTAGATGCCATCGCAGTTGGCGCAAAACCAGGGCTGCTTTTTTGGATTCAACTTGGTTTGATGTCTTCATCTTGGAGAATTTCTAAGCAAATGGGTTCAGAGCAAGAAGGATGGGTAATTTCTACCTCAACTATCGACTAAAACAGATCGTATTGGATGACCAAATGTAAGAGATCACCACTCGCAAAAAGAATTTATGAGGCCGTGATATAATTTCGGCTCGAAAATTCTATCGTGCGAAAGGAATAATTAGCTATGCAAAATAACACCAACTTTCAATTTTACGATGATGAGATCGACTTACGTATTTATGTACGTCAACTAATAAAGAATTGGATGTGGATTGTGTTGCCAGCATTTCTGGCTGGTGGCTTAATTTTCCTTTACTTTACGTTACAGCCAAACTCTTATCAGGCAACTGCTTTAGTTTCAATATCAGCTCCAAGCTTAGACTTTGTATTTGATGATCGAATTTTGACAGATTCCAATAATGTCGTTTCTCCTCAAAATAACGACTTAACAAACCTTGCATTGAGTGATGCTGTCATGCTGGACCTGTTTGAAGAGATTCAAGATCTACTTCCGATTGATATATCTACTTACACTGAATTGGCTGAGCATTTAGAAGCAACGACGGAGACGCGTTCAGAGATTGTTACGTTGCAGGGATCTTTCTCGGACCCTCAGTTAAGTGCTACCGTTGTAAATACATGGAGCCAAATATTCGTTGGTGAAGCAAACAAATTTTTTGAGGGAGAGATAGAGACATCCCAAACATTTTTTTTACAGCAGCTTGATGACGCTCAGCTAGAACGAGATCAAATGAACGCCGATTGGGCTGCGTTCCAAGCCCAAAACAACAAAGATCAGATCGCAGCTGAACTCACAGCTCAAAAAGAACTGCAGCAAAGTTACATCAACCGTTTTAATAGTTTAGAGCTGCTTAAATATGATATTCAAGGCCTGAAAACTCAACTCGCTGAAAATCCCAATAGCGATAATGTTTTAACCGACTTAACCTTGAGTGTGTTGCAAAATCGCGCATTTGGCACAAGCGGAAACCTACAGTTCGAAGTTAGCTCATTTGATGCACTCTCATCGTCTACACTTGAGGAGCGAGTTGAGCAACTAGATAGCCTTGAACTGGCTTCTGCTAGCCAGCAAGCCGAATTAAGCAGCAGAATAGAAGCAATTGGGCCAACTATTCTTGCATTACAAGAGCAGCTAACTTTGCTGCAAACGGAAGAGGCTCAGCTTAGAGTAGAACGCGAAATTATCTTAAATACCTATGACACGCTAGCCAGAAAGGTTGCTGAGGGAGAGATTGAGCAAAATGATACAACCGGCCAGGCTCAGGTTGCTGCAAGAGCAATTGTACCAGTTGAAGCGGAACCACGCGGCCGCGTAACAAGCAGTGTTATTGCAATAGTGGTAATGGCATTGTTTGCTACTGTAACTATTCTGGCGCTGGCGTGGTGGAATGAGGAAAGTAGCCCAGAGGCTTCGACCTTGCAAAATAACTAGACTAATAGTTTCCAGTTTACCTAAACAAAACATATGTGAATTGTTTTGCTACTACAACAATTCGTGAAGTCATGCGTAAAGCTAGCATTCGGCCGCCAAAAAAAGACACGCTAGTCTGATTGGCCGTTTGGTTAGAACATGACTGACAACACTCCAGAAACTAAACCAAAGCCAGTAGATTCAAAAAATAAATCGTTCATTTGGGGGGCTAAGCAAATGTTGGGTCTTGCACCCGATGTGATGACCGTGAGAGGCATGGCGCGCATGCTGGAGCCCGAACGATGGACACAGCTCGCTCACAGTGGAGATTTTGTCTGGGGACTATACAAACGGCCGAAAATGGGGCCGCACACTATTGCTTTCAAAAAGTCTGATCTCACCGCTACCTGCACCTGCTCTGCTACAAAACAGCCGTGCAAATTTATTTTGGCACTTTACGTGTTGTATGCAGATCAGCCTCAACTCTTTAGCATATCTGCAGAGCCAGATTGGATTCAGCATCAATTTGATCAGCAGCCTGCTAGGCAAATTAAAGGGGCAAACCTAGATCAAGTACAAGCTGGTATGGCAGAATTCGGCCGCTGGTTGCGCGATCAGATTCAATACGGTGTTTCGAATTTCCCTGATCGAGTTTCATCAGACGTAGAAGCGATGGCAAATCGGCTTATTGATGCACATTTGCCTTTGCTGGCCGATAGCCTGCGCGATTTGGGCCGCCTAGTTGCCCCTAAAAAGGGGAATCCGCCTGAAAATTGGCCAGAAATTGTTGTGACATGTTTTGGGCAGTTTTACCTTCAAACGCAGGCTTGGGAGAAATTTGATCTGCTATCCACGGTAGAACAACAAGATTTGATTCACGCCTTCGTATCCCCGCAGATTAGATTTGCTATGGTCGCCCCAATCACATCAGATCCTGTAGCTGAATGGCAAATCATCGGCCGACGATTTGAAACAGTTGGGCGGGGCCTCGCCCGGCGTACGTGGGCTCTTGATTTGGTTAGCAACCGATTTTTGATGCTTGAAGACAGTGCGAGCGGTCGCAACCGAACCATCCCCCAGTTTGTAACAAATGGAGCTTACACCCACGATCAACTGTTTGCACCATCAATCATGAACTCTGGCCGACTGTTTAACCCTCTGATTGATGGAGGCAGTGTTGCAGACTTTCAAACCATTGAGCACCATTTTATTCAAGTGCGCACACAGAATCCTTGGCAGCGATTCTACCCGGTGGTGCTTCGTCAAGTACAATTACATTTCGATGAGCCAAAACGAAAATGGCTTCTGACCGACAGGCAGGGAAATACAGTAACGATGACAAATGGTGGTGATTTGGGATGGTATTTGCTGGCCAGCAGCAAAGGGGAAGCAACAGACTTATTTGCCGAATGGACAGTGAATGGCCTGACTTTACTGAGTATTTTTACTGGGGATCAGTGGTTAGATTTAAACGTATGGGGGAGCAAAACATGAGCCAAATTTTGTTGAATAAATTAACAAAGGCTGCATTAGTCGGTACGGAACACTTGGAAGCTGACTCCTTTTTAACTGGAGTGACTCAGAGCGCTGAGCCAATTGATCAAGTATTAGTGGGTATAGATAAGACCGATTACGCGCATGCTTTGCTAGCATCGGCCGGGTTGCTGACCATTCACGAAGATATCGGAAATACTCAGATTTCTCCCGGTGTTAGCCAAAATACGGGTTTACCACCGATCTCAGATAGAGAAGCTTGTCCAGACGATGTAGCAACACTGCTTGATCGTTTTCAGAGACGCGGAGACGTGATACTGATCCGGACATTGCTAGCAGAAATTAACCGGCGGAATTGGGCTGTTCCAGCAACGTTGGTCCCAGACCTGCTGAAATTGGGCAGCAAGAATAATCAGATACGGCCGCACATCATCGACTCTATGGATTCTTTTGGAAGATGGCTGGCCTCGCAGAATAGTGCTTGGCACTACGCTCTAATCCCAGTGATGGATTGGGACCAGCTCAATCAAATGTGGCAAGATTCTCCAACCCAGATTCGGATTTCAATATTGGGCTGGCTGCGGCGTAATGATCCTAGCAATGGATTGAGCCTACTTGAGAGCCAGTGGTCAAACGAGCCTGATGCTAATCGTCATGCTTTGATCAGCGGCTTGCGGAATGGCTTGACCATGGGGGATGAATCTTTTCTAGAAAGCGAACTGGATGCTCGTCAAGTGATTGTGCGCAAGCGGGCCTATGAACTGCTATCGATGCTGCCTGAATCTAGATTTGCTCAGCGGTTGCAAAAGTACAATGACGTTGTTTTTGCTTGGGATTTAAATAAAAGGCCGTTCCTAACTGTGCGTTTGCCCGTTCATATGTCTCCCTCGATGAGGCGAGATGGGCTCATGGCCCAAACAGAAAAACGAAAAGTAGATTTTGTAACGAGGCGATTAACTCACCTGATCCAGCACACGCCGCTTGACTACTGGACCGCTAAAACTGGTCTAAGCCCAGACGAGTTTGTGTCGCTGGTGCAGACAACCAAATGGCCCCGTACATTTACAAGCGGATTGACGACCGCGACCCATCGTCAAAAGCGGCCGGAATGGGCGGAAGCCATCTTTAAACATGTTGGACTCAGTTCAAAAACCGGTTCTGCATTAAAGGCGATTGAGCCTGAACATATCGGCCGATATGCAAAGATTGCACTCGCACAGCCGCTGACGGATAGCAAACTGATCTACGGACACCCGATGTATATTTTGCTCAAAGAATGGAAGCATCCGTGGCCAGAAGAAATCGCATACCAGATTGGACAAAAACTGGCCGACTTCATTCAATCAGAAACCGCCAAAAACGTGC
>JBCCSO010000012.1:0-24504 GCA_039199965.1 Chloroflexota bacterium
AAAATCGGCCGGTACACGGGTGAGCTAAGCCTTTCTGCTTATGATGCACAGGTTATCGCGGAAGATAAAGATGTGGCGGTTTGGTTTGACGCGGCGGTTTCGGCCAAGGGCGCCCCAAAGAAGGTGGCCAACTGGATCATCAACAATCTTTTTGCCCTCATGAACGAGCACAAGCAAGAAATCGGGGACATTCAGATTTCACCCAAGCAGCTTGTGGCCTTGTTGGAATTGGTTGATGCGGGCACCATCAACAACAATACAGCCAAAGATGTGCTCTTAGACATGTTCATAACCGGCAAGGATGCGCAAGTCATCGTTGATGAAAAAGGACTAGGCCAAGTTTCTGACGAAGGGCCGATTTTAGACATCATTCAAAAAGTGCTAGCAGACAACCCCAAAATGGTTGAAGATTATATGGGTGGCAAAACCAAACTCCGCGGTGCATTCATGGGGAATGTCATGCGCGAGCTAAGAGGCAAAGGTAACCCTGGCTTGGTAAACAAACTTCTCGACGAATCTCTCTCAAAATTAGGCTAAAACCCGTTTCATTTAAGTAGTTAATTTGGCCCAGCACTTGGGGTCTGCATCAATCATATTCCTATCAGTACCTTAATCCTACAACAGGGGGTCCTAGTACCCCTTTTAACCATTGCAGGTTTTACAGTTTAGTTCTACATTAAGACTACTATACCTCTGGAGTGCATCACGTCTGACTCAATTGGTAACTAAAATGAGTCGAGATGGCCACGCCCGAACGCACAAATTGATTCTATGTAACCCTCTTCACTACCTCTGGCGCATTACGGTCAATTCACGTGTTAAACACAACAACTATGTTATTATCCGAAAATTGAGCAAAGAAAGGCTCAACGTAAGTTTTCCATTCACGCTGTAAAAGTTTTTACAACCAAGTAACGAGTTTGATTTTTACATAGATGACCAACAATTTTTCTCTCAAATACTCAGACAGTTTAGACGCCGACATCTTAAATGAGAATGCCAAATCATTGTCTAATCAGCTATTACCGTCCAGTGTATTAGCTATCCTGATAACGATATTTGCGGCATGGCAGAGCGGCATTGACTTCATTTACTACTATACAGGCATCTTTGTTTTTTCGGGCGTTATCAATGTAGCAAGTTACTTCCTCATAAGAAATAACCGGCGAGTTTTAGGTATTGCACTAGTGCAGTTTGGTGTACTCATCACGACTGCGTCTATTGTATTTAACTTCGTAGCTTTGGGGCTGGGTCTAAGCTTAATTGCTGCCTTACTAACTTGGCAAATCAGTTATTTGACTTTGGAACAGCCGCATCGCAGACGGGGCTTAATCTTAGGAGTTGTGTGTGCAGTAATTATTCTTTTGGTAGATCTTTACTGGCCTTATCCACGCTTAAGAGTCTCGGCCGCTGTCTGGGGGACTTACTTAGTTGGTGGCGGTCTAGCCCTCGCATTTATCGTTCTTTTCTTTCGTAATTTCGCAAATTACAGCATTCAAACCAAGCTGGTTGCCTTTATTGTGGGTCTCGCTCTTATCACAACTGTAGTGGAGCTAATTCTGCTAGTAGGATCAACCCGAGAAATTTTAACGAATCAAACTCAGGTTGAGATTGGATTACGAGGGGAGCGCATTGGTTCTGAAGTAGTCACCCAAATAGAACGACAGGCAGACAGGTTACAAGCATTGGGAACCAACCAAGTAATTGCCAATCAAATTTCGGCCGATATTGCTGATTTAGAAGACTTAGAGACATCGATTATAGAATTAATTCTCGCGCGGCGGAACGAAGTTTGGATTAACAGCGAGTCGGATTTTACTCTTAACCGTCATTTCCCATTCTTTCTAAGGTTGCGCAATCCCGTTGCTGACCTTCTGAGGGATTACAGACAAAACTTCCCCGAGACAGAGCAACTACTCATCATCAACCAGTATGGGTCAGTTGTTGCGATGTCTAGCAGAAGCGATGCGCCCCAGTATTTGTTCAACGAAACCGATTGGTGGCAACAAATCATAGGCGAAGATCAAAATACTACGTATGTCGGCAACCCATTAAGTCTGCCAGATGACACCCTAGGCATCCCCGTTGCGGTCCCTATTCAAGACCTCAACAACAATCTAATCGGTGTGATTTATTCAGTCGTCTCAGCCAATCAGTTGATTTTAAGTTTAGGGTTGGATGAGGCTCAGTCACTTGATACCAACTTTAGTTTAATCATAGACAATGAGACGTTTCTTCCCCTAGTTCCGGGACAGAATGCGGTGATTCCAGCCCCTCTCGATGCGGGTGAACTCACAGACTTAATGGCCATGGATTTCGGCCAAACCCAATCTATTCAAGGCAATGATTTAGTCACAGCCATTCCAATTGGAACCAGAAGCAATCAAACAAATATCCTCCCAAGCCAGTGGGGGATATTCGTTTCGCGTCCGCTTGCCGTATTAGAAAGTATTATTGTAGATCAGATCCGGATTCAGGTACTGACCGGGATCGCAATTGTATTAGGTGCTGGGCTACTTGCAGGCTTAATTGCCCGCGCAATCTCGTCCCCCATCATCAGCTTGGCCGGTGTAGCCAAGCGACTCGAATCTGGTGAGCTGTCTGCCCGGACAGATATTGAGTCTCTTGATGAGATCGGGTCTCTTGGTGTGGCGTTTAACCAAATGGCTGAGCAATCACAACGTCTGGTCAACCAACTCGAAACACGGGTGGCAGAACGGACCCAAGCCCTAGAAACTTCGTTTAAAATCAGTCAAACCATCTCAAGTATTACAGATAAGCAGGAGCTGGTTAGCTCTGTTGTAAACCAACTGCAAGCAGCGTTCGATTACTATCATGCACAGATTTATTTGCTTGATGAAAGCAAAGAGCAGCTTCAATTAGCGGCCGGCTCTGGTGAACAGGGGCATAGACTTATGGGTATTAATCACAGTTTGGCCATGGGGCAGGGTCTGGTCGGCCGGACAGCTGTCAGCAAAATGCCGGTGATCGTTCCTGACGTAAGCCAAGATCTGCAGTGGGTTCCTAACCGCTTTTTACCCGACACAAAATCTGAGCTGGCTGTACCCATCTTGCTCGAACAAGAAGTCCTTGGCGTGATCGACGTTCAAGATGACGAGATTAACACGCTTACAGAGCGGGAAGCTGGGCTTCTACGCTCAATTGCAGATCAGGTAGCCGTGGCGCTGCGTAACGCAGACCAGATTGAACGTGAACGTGAAAGAGCGGATCGTGAAGAAAAAATCAATGCGATTCGAGAAAAAATCTTTAAAACACAGGATATTGAGTCCGCGATGAAAACGGCCGTGAAAGAGATTGGTATGGCACTAGGCCAAAAATCAACCGTGATCCAATTGAAAAACGAAGTTGAAGAAGGGCGCAAGGCTTTAGGACGCTCCTTCGGACTCTCTGAATCTGAAATTGAAAAGGCAAAGGTTGCTGATTTAACGCCTGATCAGCACACTCAAAACTCAAAACAGTCGAAGAATGGCATAAATGGCCATAAAAGTTAACAATGACAGCGGCTAACAAGAATCAA
Source organism: Chloroflexota bacterium (assembly GCA_039199965.1). Lineage (GTDB taxonomy): Bacteria > Chloroflexota > Anaerolineae > Promineifilales > Promineifilaceae > WTJY01. Next base: position 3,539 of record JBCCSO010000012.1, read on the forward strand.
AACGAGACAACCAAATACCAGATCAACTACCGAGAACTCATGTTTCAGAAAACGGTTCTTTTTCTGGGCGGCTTTGCGCTGGTAATCGGAACTATTGTTCTGACGATGGCATCTCAGCAATGGATAGAACTCAATGAGGCGGGTGTCACCGGCTTTGTCCTGCTTGTCTTCTTCCTAATTTGCACGGCCCTCCATTTTGCGGCCGATTTTATGAGCTACCGCTTGCGAGCAGGCATTCTTCTGGCCAGTCTGCTTACATTTAGTGGTTACTTACTGTTTGTTAATTGGCTTATTTCCGGTGTCTTGCTCTTACTGCTGTCCGTTTTTCTCAGCAGCATCTATTTTAATTTAAAGGGTAGTGTTTTTGTTTTAATTGCCACTCAGGCGATTGTGGCGTCTAGATTTGCGTGGGATCTTTTCAGATCAGCGCAAAGCGATGAGATTGTCTCAAACGCCATCACGCCGGTTGCCAACGCCAGCCCGATCATTCAGGCCACAGTCTTGCTCATGATCTTTTTTGGTATCGGCATTATAGCCCTATCGGCCACCCAAACGGCTCTACAAAAGCAAAAAGACTTGCGCAAGATGATTACAGAGCGGCGTGTCTCTCTTGAAAACGAGGTGCAGGACAACACGCGCATCCTCAATGTCACCCGTGAAGTGAATCGTTTGATTAGCACAATCTTAGATTCAAACCGGCTGGTTGGAGATGTTATCGACAAGATTAAACAGGCGTTTGATTATTACCACGTCCAGATTTATCTCTATCATCCAGATGATGAAGTGCTCAAAATTGCGGGTGCCACGGGTGAAACCGGAACGGCGCTCATGATTGGGCATCACCAGCTAGAAATGTCCGAAGGCTTGGTCGGCCGGGCCGCTTCTACTGGCCATCCGGTTATTGTTTCGGACGTAAAGCAAGCAGAAGACTGGGTACCAAATTCCTTATTGCCAGACACTGTTGCGGAAATTGCAGTTCCCATCATTTGGGAGAACAAAGTGCTAGGCGTGCTTGATGTTCAGCACAACAAGCCGTTTGACCCCAGACAAAACGATATCAGCATTTTGCAAACGGTGGCCTTGCAGCTAGGCACGGCATTAAGCAATGTCAAAACCTTTCAACTGGCTCAGGCCAATCTCAAACGTGAGTCGATTTTAAACGATATGGCGCTTAAGCTCCAAATTGCACCTGATGTGCAATCAAGTATGCAGATTGCTGGCAAGAATTTGTATCAGCTAATTGACCCTGTATCTGTCAAAGTGTCTTTAGAGACTGAACACTTGATGGAGGAGCAAACCGGATGACAGCAAACCCAGCACAAGAACCGATCAAAGCCAATCGGCAAATCGCCATCAATAGGCTGCTGCCCGCCCTAAGCGTAGTTCAGTTTGGCGGGCTCGTGTGGGTGCTGTTTCAAAATGACTTTTTGGTTAACGGTCGGGTCCTGCTCTGGGGAGGAATGCTGCTTATCACGGCCGCTGCCAGTTGGTGGCAAAGTTTAGCATATGGTTGGCGAGCTTCCGTGTTTATTTTAAGCACCCTTATTATCGGAACAGACTTCTATTTAAGCTCAGGTCCAGTTGTCTGGAGTTTCATTGTACTTTGTGCCGTCCCCATGCTGGCGGTTGTCTTTATGGGTATGTGGCAAGGTGTTGGCTTTCTAGTCACAACTATCGGGCTGTTGTTTACGCCTGTCCTGCTTCCAATTGAGCAGTTGTGGGGTCAAACACAAGCTGTCTCAAATACAGGGTGGCTGATCATTCTGATTATCTTTGCCCTTGTGGCGATGGGTGGGCTGCTCAGCCTAGACAGGTTGCTCAAGCAGGGTGAGCTTGCTGAGTCTCTCTCAACTGAGCTTCTAGAAACGCTTGACGTGGAAAATACCCGTATTAGCAAGCGGATTTCAGAACGGACAGAGACGATTAAAATTATTTCTGCCATTAGCCAGAAAATAGCACCCATCTTAGATGAGCATACTCTGGTGCGTGAAACAATTAATCAGCTTCAGCAGCACAAAAATTATTATTACGCTCAAATTTACCTGATCGATCAATTGGGGCAAGCAGACTCTCTTTATCTTGCGGCCGACACCCATCGAGATGGCGGTTCATTTCTGCCACACGGTCATCGGATTCCAAAGTATTACGGGCTAATCGGCAAAACGCTTCTACAGAAAACAGCCGTTCTTGAAAATGATTTAATGTCTTCAGATCATCAGCTTCAAGGTGATCCGGTGACAGATTCAGCGGCCGCTTTGGTCGTTCCCATTGTACTGGGAGATGAGCTGGTAGGCGCAATTGATGTTCGCCAAGATGCAAAAGACAGCTTTGATGAAGATGATCTGTTTTTAATCGAGTCGATCGCAGATCAGCTGGCCATCAGCATTGGAAACGCAAGGCTGTATGCGCGTGCCCAAAAGCAGGCACTGCGCGAGCTGCTTGTTAACTCTGTGCGAGAGCAGCTACAAACGGCCGAGACGGTGCAGGAAGCCCTAGCCATTGCCAGCAAAGCTATTTCAAGAGAATTAGACACCGGAACGCAGATTTCAATCGGGTTACAGACATAGACTTATGAACATTCCTGAACTTGTTAAAAGCAATCCCATTTATCAAGCGATATTTGCCATTGGCTCATTGGCAGTCCTGCTCATTGTAACGACAACGGTACGCTTCTATGCGGTAATTGAGCGTTTCACAGACACTGGCGGAGACTTGGAGTCGGTTCTTAGTCGGTACACGGCCGTTGAGGCAGCCTTGCTTCTCATTTCGCTTGCGGCAGTTTGCTTTATTTGGTTTGTGCTTTTACAGGGTCGTATTGCAGGCCCAATTATTTTTAACTTTAAACGGCCAGCAGAAGAAAATGATGATGAGGCGATTGAAAACAATCAAGATTTCAAATCGACTTTTGAGCAACAAAACCTAGACATGCTCGAAGAAAATCAGTTGTTAAACCGGACGCTGACGTTGGGCAACAATCTCTTGTCTATTAACGAGCTTCAACCGCTTTTGTATGAAGCGGTTAATGCGACTCAAAAAGCCTTTGATCTATATCACGTGCAGATTTACTTGGCGGGTGGCTTTGATCGAACGCTAAATCTGCGGGCAGGCAGCGGCCGGGTAGGCACTGAGTTGGTTCGCCGAGGGCATAGCTTGGCGTTTGGACCGGGATCTATCAACGGAACGGCTGCGCAGCGTAGATCAATCATCCACGTTCCAGACACCAGCACCTCTGATCTGCACTTGTCTAACCCTTTGCTGAACCGCACGCGCTCAGAGCTATCTTTGCCACTGATGGCGTCAAATAGTTTGCTGGGTGTTTTGAATTTGCAAAGCAGCTACATCGAAGGATTTAGTAGCCCCATCCAGAAGGCAGCTGCTAAACTAGCAGATCAGCTAGCCATTGCAATTGATCAGGCCAAACGGATTGCAGAGTTAAAGGAAGCCCAAGAAACTGTGCGCGAGCAGGCCGCCAGATTGACCCGTGCTGGCTGGCAGTCGTGGTTGGAAACCATCGACAATACTGAAGACTTGACCTACTACCACCGGCCGACCAATAGAGATCTTAATCACCATGCAGCGTCAAACGATGCGCAAAACATGTTTATAGCGTCACCCGTAGTGGTATCTGGCGCAGAGGTGGGCAATATCCAAATAGAAACAGACTCAACCCGCCAGTGGGGGCTTGAAGATATGGATTTGGTGCGTGCCGTGGCTGACCAGCTTGGTCAGAAAATTGAGAATCTGCGCCTGCTAAATGAATCTGAGCGGTATCGTGAGGAAGCTGAAAAAACGCTCCAGCAAATTACGCACGACAACTGGCAATCAGAAATTGAACAGGCTGATTTTGCAGGCTTCCAGTTTGACGGCAAGAAAGTTGAGGAGCTAGAGGCGACTCAGCTTGAATCAATGCCATTTGACAATCAATTAGGGCTGACTATTCAAGGGGAAGAAATTGGTTCAATCACCATTTCTGAGCCGGTTGAGGATGAAGACTTAGAGCTGATTGCTTCCGTTTCGGAGAGTCTGAGTGGCCACATTGAAAGCTTGAGGCTCACAGAACAGACCAAGCGGCGCGTATTTGAACTGTCTATGCTCAACCGCGTAAATACAGCTATCTCGGCCGAGCTTGACCTGTTTGACCTGATTGAAATTGTAGGTGAGGAGCTCCGCCGTGGGTTTAATGCATCCAGTACGTTTATCTCAACTTATAACAGAGCATCAAACATGATGGAATATCCGTACTTTATGCTGGACAACAATGATGGCGTCAGGCGTATCGAAGAGAAACCGCGTACGCGTGGTACAGGTTTCTCATCACAGGTTATTCAGTCTGGAAAGCCACTACTCATTAGCCGCAACCCGGCTGAGATGATCCGGGCAGGCGCGTTGGTTGTTGACTATGGGGATATGCCCCACTCTTACTTAGGCGTACCCATTATTTTTGGTGAAGAAGTTTTGGGTGTTCTCAGTCTCCAGAACGGTTCAAACCGACGGTTATTTACCGAAAATGATCAAAAAATTGTAGAAAGTTTGGCTAGCAGTATGGCCTTGGCTCTGCAAAACACAACGCTATTCCATGAAACTCAAGATGCGCTCAAATCTTCTGAAAAGCGCCGCGTCGAGCTTGAAGCGATCAATACTGTCATTGCGGACACAACGTCGGCCGTTGCGGTAGAAGAAGCGGTTGACAAGATGGCGCAGAAGCTAATTGAGGTGATCAATGGAGAGCTGATCTCTACTACCCTTATCCAACCGGATAATCTTACCCTCTTGGTCGTTTCTGAACGCACAGAGCGTGGAACTGTCCCAGACAGCATAGGTGAGAAATTTGCTATAGATGCTTTTGAAGAACAGGAGTATGTTATAGAGAACCAAAAACTGTTTTCTTCTCAGGAAAGCTTAGATTCTAACGACCATCCTCGCTTAGTAGTTCTCCCCATCATTGGGCAAAGCGGCGCGATCGGCACAGTTCGTATCGAACAAAGTGCAAATCGGCCGGGATTTGACACCGAGCAAATTCAGCTAGCAGAGTCCATTGTTTATCAGGTATCAACAGTACTTGAAAACAAACAGTTGCTTAGCGAAACGAGACAGCGCGCCCTGCGTGAACAAAAGGTGCGCTCGATCACAGACCGTATTCGAAAAGGATCTGACCAAGAAGAGATTTTGCGCATTGCCCAAGAAGAGCTGACCAACTTGATTGGTGCAAACAAATCACGTACTTGGATGGGTCCAGCCAGTAAATCAACCATTCCTATTTCACCGGAAATCGCTGAATAGCTTAGAGTTTTTGTACACATGAAAGAAAAGATGACATCCAAACACATCTTGAAAATGCTTGAAGAACAGGGAGATATTATCCTTGCTGCGATCAATCAAATCGCTTCAGGAGAAAATCAACTGGCACTGAATGTTTCCGACGATATTGATGTAATGTCTAATATTGCCGAGGGGCTCAGCTTGCTGGCCGAAGATGTCAACAATCGTTTTGTTTCACAGCAAGAGCAGCTGGAGATATTAGAGGAAGAGCTCAAAGAAAAATCTTTAGAGCTGGAGCAGGCTGCAGAAAAGCTAGAGAACTTTCAGGCAAAGAAAATTTCTGTTCAGCCATTCAAAGTTGAAACAGATGCTAATGCACTGGATCAAGGCCGAAACAGCACAGTAAACCGTCTTTTTAATGCGGGCCTTTCCAATGGTAGCGGTACAGGTGGTAGCGGTACAGGTGCCTTATCAAAATCTCCATCGATTCTGCCAGTGAGCGCTGACGGCACCTCAACTTTAACGGTTCCCATCAACTACTCGAATCAATTTATCGGTATGCTGGGGTTTGAAGGGGACGATCTCAACAATTTATCCTCTGAAGATCTGCTGGCTGTCGAGGACATTGCGGAGCAGGTGGGGGTCGCCCTTGAGAACCAGAGGCTGTTCGATCAAACTCAGGTTGCGCTTCTTGAATCGCAGGCTCTCTATCAAATCAGTTCTGACTTAAATGCGGCTGAAACAACTGAAGATATTCTTCAAGCTTTTATCCTGACCATGACCGGCATGGTTGATGACATTGCAACCGCGCGGTTATGGATGGTAAACACCAAAGAAAATGGAGAGTTTCAGCTTCAGCTGACAGATCTTTGGGATCGTGCGGGCGGTCAGGCCACTGGCCCTAGAGATCAGTTTTTTGAACTGTCTAATTTCCCTGAATTTGAAAAAGTTCTTCTAAATACGAAAGAACCACTCTATATCAACTCTATCAATGAAAACACCTTTGCAAACAATCCGGTTCAGCAAAAATTAATGGCAACTGGTCTCAGAAACATCATTATGCTTCCGTTGCTGATCGGTAACCGGCCGATTGGTGTTTTCACCATCGGTTGGAGAGTATCTAGAGAATTTAGCAGCTATGAAGTTCAGCGATACTCGATCATCAGTGCACAGATGGCAAACTCCCTGGACGGCTTACAGTTGCTAGAGGAGACCAAGCTTCGGGCGCGCCAAACTCAAATCGCTCTTGCCGAAACACACACCCTCTATCGAATCAGCTCATTACTTAACTCAGCAGAATCTTCACAAGATATCGTTTCAGCCATTGTTGACACAATGAGTCAAGATAAGTTTGACGTAGCGCGTTTGTGGCTGGCACAGGAAACGAGCAGTGGTGAAATTTGGATTGAAATCACTGAGTCATGGCTGAGCGATGATGAATTTGACCCATTCCTTAAAGGGGCTCGTTTTCAACTGGGAAATTATCCATTTTTAGATCATCTTCTACGCGAAAGTCGTGAAACCGCCCTCATTTCAGATCTAGCGGAAGATCCACAGACCAGCGAAGACGAGAATCTCATTTCGACACTTGCAGAGCCAGATCAGACTAGTATGGCATTTCTGCCTCTGACAATCGGTAGCCGCTTAATTGGTCTTTTCTCGCTAGGCTGGAAAAATAGTCAAGCATTTTCAGCAAATGACGCACAGCGTTACGCCGCCATTGGGGCTCAGCTCGCAACGTCTGTTGACAGTTTGCGACTGTTAGAAGAAACACAATTACGCGCAGAGCAGCTGGAAAAGTTAGCGGGCTTAGAAGCATCTCTATCTGCAGCTAGAGATGAAAATGAAATTGCAATGGCTGTCGCTCGAGAGTTTCCAAACGCCCGAACTGCTGTTCACTTCATAAATTCAGATGAATTAGGTAATCCGACATCATTTGAAACAGTAGCATCGTTTGAACATGGGGAATTTTTGAGTCCATCTTATTTAAGACAAGAGTATGAAATTAATACTTTTCCCTGCTCAGAAATTTGGCTTGATTTCCCAAATTCGATCACCTCTATCCCAAATATTTTTGAGCACGAAGGTGTTAGTAATTCAACAAAGGAATTTGCAAAACAAATGGGGTATCCGGGAACGGTTATTCTACCGCTTCACCGTGGCCAAGCATGGGAAGGTGTCATCACAATTTCTTGGAAAGAGCCCCATCAACTAAACAAAACTGAAGCGTTCCTACTTGAGCAATTAAGAGAACCATTGAGCGCAATTGTCACTAGCCGCCGAGCCCAGATTGCTGAGCAACTGGCCCGTCAAGAAAGCGAGGTGCTTTACAATGCCAGCAGCGCCCTCAATCAGGCAGATAGTGATCTAGAATCATTCAATCAAACTATTAAAGGATTCAGCGAACAGTTTGGTATCGACCACACGGTTCTGCTCTTGTATGAAAAGGATCAGTTTGGCAACCCAACGGGGCTAAAGGTGAGCACCCAAACATTTTCACCAAAAGACTATTCTGAAGATATGGTTTCGCTCAACCATATCTTCAGTCGGGCCGCGTTTGAACAAATATCAGAATTTGAAGAAGTTTATTTTATCGAAAATATCAAAAACAAGCTGGGGTTAACAACGGGGACCAAGCGAATGCTCGAACAGTGTGGGTTCACAACATCTGGGATCATCATGCCTTTAAGTGTGAGTCAAGTAGACATTGGTATTCTGCTCTTCATCCGATCAGAGCCCATAGAGTTCTCAAGAGGTGTTTCTCGACTTGCTACTTCTCTGACCCCGCAAATCTCTGTAGCGGTCCAAAACCGACTTCTGCTAAGCGAGACACAATCACGCGCAGAACAGTTGGAAAGATTAGCAAATATAGAGGCTGAACTGTCAGCCGCCTCTGACATAAACCAAATCACTCAGACGATTGGCAAAGAATTTCCAAATTCATGTACGGCTGTTCATTTCATTAGTTCAGATGAAGAGCTCAACCCGATCACATTTGAAACCAAGTCTTCCTATGAAGACGGGAAGTTTGGAATTCCGGGTTACGTTCACGATCGTCCATTCCCTATCGAGCGCATGCCCACGGCAGAAGTGTGGATTGAAAATCCGGGCAAGATTGTGCCAAACGTTCTCGAACACGAAAACATTACCAGTTACTCCATAGATTTTATTGAAAACGGTGGGTATCAAGCCACAACAATTGTGCCTCTTCACCGCGGGCGGGCGTGGGAAGGTGTCATCACTATTTCATGGAAAGAGCAGCACACATTAGATGAGACAGAAACATTCCTGCTTGAGCAATTAAGAGAACCCTTAAGCGCAATTGTCACCAGCCGTCGCGCTCAGGCGGCTGAGGAACTGGCCCGTCAAGAAAGTGAGGTGCTTTACAACGCTAGCAGTGCCCTCAATCAGGCAGATAGTGATCTAGAATCGTTCAACCAAACTATTAAAGGATTCAGCGAACAGTTTGGTATCGACCACACGGTTCTGCTCTTGTATGAAAAAGATCAGTTTGGCAACCCAACGGGGCTAAAGGTGAGCGCCCAAACATTTTCACCAGAAGACTATTCTGAAAAGATGGTTTCGCTCAATCATATCTTCGGCCGAGCTGCATTTGAGCAAATCTCAGAATTTAAAGAGATTTACTTCATCGAAAACATTAAAGACAAACTGGGATTAACAACGGGGACCAAACGCATGCTCGAGCAGTGTGGGTTCACAACATCTGGCATCATTATGCCGCTAAGCGTGAGTCAGGTAGATATCGGTTTCATGCTGTTCATCCGGTCACGGCCTTCAAGATTCTCAGAAGGTGTCTCGCGCCTCGCAATTTCTTTGACCCCGCAAATTTCAGTAGCGGTTCAGAATCGACTTCTGCTGAACCAGACGCAAAAACGCGCTGACAGAGAGCAAAAACTGCGCCAGCTAACAGAAAAAGTGCGAAACAATACCGATGTCGAAGCGGTCATGCAGACAGCCGTAACTGAAATCGGCCGTTTGTTAGGGCGCAAAACATTTTTATATCTGAAAGACAACAATGATGCGACGGGTCAGAAGAACTAACAGCATTCACTCTGTCATTCTAAATTATCAAAGATGAAAGATTTATCTCCTCAAATTCATCAGGCGCTCAACAAGCTAGACCTGAATCCGAGCAGTGTCCCAAACGCAGAGAAATGGGCTCAGTTTTTGGAGGCGGTTGACCAAACATGCAGTCAGAATGGTTCAAACGGCTCCTATTCCCATGATGAGTTCACCACTATTGAATCATTGTTGGACTCACCCTTCATTCGGCAAAAAATCGCAGAAAGTACAGCCGAACAAAGCGCCAAGCTCAAAGCAAAAATTGAAGAGAACCAAGCCTTTTTAGATGCCGTGCCAGACATGATTCTTCAGGTCAACCCTGACGGGATCATTAGTGGATTTAAAGGATTCAAATATCTTGGTTCTCAACCAAGCAGCTTGACGCTATTGGGTCAAAATCTTGACCATTTGTGGCCGAATGAAGCTAATCACGTTCAAGCAGGTATTGACGATGCCATCAGCAGCCAGCAGCTCCGCGTTCTGCACGCTTCCCCACCTGAAAAATTCCAGCTTGATGCCAACTCACGAATGGAAATCCGCGTAACACCCATTGGGGATCGCTTTGCCATGCTCCTTGTACGGCCGACGTCTAAGCCAGAAGTTGAAGTTGTTGAAAAAATAATCGAAAAAGAAATTGAACCTCCCGCCGCTTCCCGTCAAGATGTTTCAGAAGAGCTTCCCAACACCGCACCTCTTTTTGGGCAAAGTCGCCTATCAGCCAGCGAATTATTGAACTTGGGACAAAATCTAGACCTTGAAAACAGCTCCTATCAAGATGTTAATGCCTACTACGACCACGTTGTAGAAATTATTCAGGATGCATTTGGCTTTTACCATACGCAGTTTCTACAGCTCTCAGACAATGGCGAAAACTTGATTCTCGTTTCAGGCTATGGCGATATCGGTGCTGACATGGTAGGGCTAGGAATTGAGATTTCGCTTGACGAAGGCGCAGCAGGTTCCGCTGCAACAACGCTACGGTCTCAGCTCTCAGATGATTTAGAGCCAAGCTGGAAGCCAATTCCAGGGCTACCAGAGGCCAAGAGCCAGTTAGCCATACCCATTTTAAAGGACGCAAAAACGCTCATCGGTGTGCTGGACATCTACAGCGATCAATTGCTTGAATCACTTTCGGGCGAACTCACTGCGTTTGATAGTTTGGTCGGTAAGATAGCCATCGCTGCAGAACTTTTTGAATCGAGACAGGAGCTAGAAATCGTCCAAAAAGAGAATGAGCGGCTTCAGCAGTTTATCTCCCGTGAAGGCTGGCAAGCATACCGGCCGATTGACGGCCTAAAGGGCTTCTGGTATGACCAGACACGGGCACAGCCAATCAGCGATACACAAGTTCAGAATGAAGAGTTAAACAAAGATATGCCCAGCATCCAGCTCACAACGGCGGTAGGCCAGTTGGTTACCCGGCCGCTTGAAGTGCGTGGTCAGTTGGTGGGCACCTTGGGCATTCAAGACAGTCCTAACAATCCGCTCAGCGTGGATGAGCTAGATATGATTGAGAAGATGACAGAGCAGGTGTCCAGTGCATTAGATAACGCTCGTCTCATTACGCAAACGCAGCGCCGCGCAGTTGAGCTCCAAGCTGTAGCTGACTTGAGTGCTAGAACATCTACCATTCTTCAATCAACCAATCTGCTTGAAGAGATTGTGAATTTGACTCAGCAGCGCTTTGGCTTGTACCACATTAATCTCTACCTTCTTGAAGATGACGCTCGTACTCTAATTCTAGCGGCAGCATCTGGGCAGGTTGGCTCACAGCTTGTGAAAGAAGGCTGGAAAATTGACGTGTTTACTCAGTCGTCACTAGCTGGGGCCGTTGTACGCAGCCGCCAAGGAATAATTACGGGTGATGTAACCGCAGATCCAAACTTTTTGAAAAACCCATACCTACCCGAAACCCGCTCTGAGTTAACTGTACCGATGGTAGCAGGTGACAAAGTAATGGGCATTCTCAGTCTTCAATCTGACTCTGTCAATGCGTTTACGGAAGAAGATAAACAGGTACACGCAACGCTCGCCACGCAGGTTGCCATCGCCCTACAAAATGCAATTTTATATGAAGAGCAGCTCGAAACGGCAGAACAGCTTATTGAGCTTGACAAACTCAAAACCCAATTCTTAGCCAACATGAGCCACGAGCTACGCACACCGCTTAACTCAATTATCGGCTTTGCAGACGTACTGCTTGAAGGAATTGATGGTGAGCTCAACGACCGCATGATCGAGGACGTCACCCTCATTCGAGACGGCGGCCGCCATTTACGCAACTTGATCGGAGACATTTTGGACCAAGCCAAGATCGAAGCCGGTATGATGGAGTTGAGCTACACCACATTTGCGGTTGAGCGCATTGCACACGAAGTGATTGCACAAATCTCATCAATGGCCCGTACCAAACCAATTGAAATTAAGCTTGAGTTAGACCATGCTCCAGACAACATTGAAGCAGACCGCACTCGCCTAATCCAGATTCTGTTCAACCTGTTATCAAACGCCGTCAAATTCACAGATGAAGGCATCATTACGCTGGCTATGATTAAGAAGGAAGAGTTCCTATTAACCCATGTGACAGATACTGGTGAAGGCATTTCCGATGAAGATCAGCTAGTCATTTTCGAGCAGTTCCAACAGGTTGGGACCATGCAAAACCGCAAAGAAGGTGGCACGGGCTTAGGACTACCCATTTCTAAAAATTTGGTGGAGCTACACGGGGGTGAAATTTCTGTGGAAAGCAAATTGGGCCATGGCACAACCTTTTCCTTTACTATACCATTGAAGCGAATTGATAAAGATCAGGAAGTCGAATTAAAAGAAGTACAATAATGATCCACGCGCAGACCTCAAACACCAAGACAGTAAACATGAGTGAAAAAAACATTCTTTGCATTGAAGACAATCCGACTAATATGCTGCTTATCTCACGCGTAGTGGAAGCAGAAGGCCATCGGCTGATACACGCTGCAGATGGTGACAAGGCTTATGAAGAGCTCAATAAAGGGGCTCCTGATCTAATTTTGTTAGATGTGAACCTTCCCGGTATCAACGGACTGGATATAGCCCGTGAAATTCGGGCGGGGCTAAAGTATGACGAAGTCCCCATTATCGCCGTGACAGCCAATGTTCTGGTTGGCGACCGCGAACGTTGTATAGAGGCCGGCTGCAACGAATATCTGCCCAAACCACTGGATATTCGTCAATTGCGGAACCTTATGCGTGACTTTCTGTAAAGATCTATCCTAAACATTTTAAGCAAAAGCGATGTTGAATTCAGCATCGCTTTTTTTATTCCTGCTCATTCTGTACAGAATAAAGCCCATGTCCAACAAATTAGAGCACAAAAGGGTATTTTTGAGGCTGAACTTGTGTCTATTTTTTTCAAAAGATAAAATGGCACCAAGACACAAAGGCTTTTGAGTTGATTTTCCGTAGATTCCTCTCGGCTTTACAACTTGGCCATGGGAATAGCTAAAGTCATTAGCACCTGATTTTCATAGGTGTGCGGTAGCATATGCTTGCCTACAAATAACAACAGTCGGCTCCCCCGAAACTTGGGTCAAAAACAGCGTTGCGCCCTTATCTCCTTTGGGTTTAAGCTGTTTTTCTAACCACTGGGGATCTAAAGGAGAGCCCCGCTTCTTCACCACGATCCGGCCGATATCATTCTGCCGCAGATACTGACGCAGTCTTTTTAGCTGAAACGGCATTGAATCAACAACCTCAAACGCTCTCGCGAACGGGGTTTGATGATAATTATCAGCCGTTAGGAGCGCAATAGACGCATCAATTTGATTCCCATCCAAAATGGCTGCCAACTCTTTAACTAGATGGGCTCGAATAACAGCCCCATCCGGTTCATACAACCAGTGCTTAATAGGGCCTTCAGCCGCAGCCGGAACCTCTGACCGCTGAGTCAAAGTTGCCCCACTAGGCAGAAGCGTGGCCTTACGACCAGCATCATGTTTTAAAGCCCCGTACCACAAAATAGCCTCTCGCACCTGCCCGTTCACTGAAACAAACTCAACGGAAGCAAGCGCTGTGTTTGGCAATTCTGCATAATCAATACCCGGACTAATCTTTACCCCTCCGTGAGGCACAGTGCTCAGCCATCTGTTAATCAAATTCGCAGGTGGAAGGTATTCGCTTAGCCTATATATTCGCTTGCCTGCGGCCGTACGCCTCCCCGGATCAAAGAAAAAAGCGTCCACATTGCTGAGTGGCTCAAGTTTCAGCAAGTCCGCTTCAAGTATCTTAAATCGATGGCTCAAACTAAGACGCTGCGCATTGTGGTCTGCCATCGCCAACCGGACCGCATCTATATCAATGCCAACAACACTTGCATCAGCCGCATAAGCAAGTGAGTCTCCACCAATGCCGCAGCACATGTCTGCAATCTGATCAAAATTGTGGCTGAAAAACTTTTTTGCCCTATATTCTGAAATCACCTCGCCGGATGCTTGCTCCAGCCCAGCACGTGTAAAAAGCATTTGTTCAGCGGCCGCAAACTTGCTTTTGGCTTTTTTTCGGAGGATGGCAGTCTCCAAAATGGCATGCGTTTGCTCTACAGACCATGATCTGCGCAACTTAGCAGCCACTTGCAGGTGATTGTGCTCCGTTACCTCGAGCGTATTAATCAACACGCTAATCTCATCCTGCCGCAAGAACGCGACTTGGTCTAGGTTCATCAGCCTTAAAGGTCTGGGTGGGCATCAGCCTCGACAACCAGCTCAGATTGATGCTCATCATCAAGTGATTTTGGAACCGGATCCACAGTAACACGGCCGATTACAAGGCCATTAGAACACTGTGGACACGTCTCACCGCTGCTTGTCACAGGCCATGCGGGTTCGGTTTTCATCTTCTCAAGCTCGGCCACAATATCTGTTCCTATCTGCTGAAGCTGGCTCCAATTTGCGCTGTGCCACGCCTCACTGTAGCTAACATTAACAGATTTGTCGGGATCACGCGCGTACCAGTACGTGATCGAGATCTGATCAAGAGGCAGGTTTGCTTGACCCAACAGATCACGTGATTGAGCAATCATTGCCAAGTAAAGACACGTTTGCCAGTCCGTTTCAAGATCAGCCTTATTGCGCGGCCGGCCAGTTTTCCAATCAAAAATATTTATCGATCCTTGACTAATCTGCAAACAATCGATTCGGCCATTTACTTTTACATCATCAATCAGTGCGACCTCAAAGTCAGCCTCAACTTTTAAGTGTGGCCCACTGATCAAGGCTTGTATCTGTTTAGATTCCAGAAACGCATGCCACCATACCCCAACCTTTGAAGATAGGGTTGACTCATCAACCGAAAACTTTCCGGCCGAAACCAAATACTGAGCCGCCAGCATATGAAACATTTCACCCATTTCCATGGCTTCCAAGGCCCCAGCCTCATTAGGCTCTTTGGGCCATCTGAAAACGTCCCGATAGCGCAATCGGAAGCATGTTTTACACGTCAGCCACGTGTTAATTTTTGCCTGAGTCAATCTAATCATACAGGTGTCTATTCCTCGTCATTGGGCCAAGCGGGAATACCTTCTTCATAGGATTCTGAGTAAAACCAAGTCAATATTTTTTGATCCCCCCACGGTTTAATCGCCCGCATCAAGGCCACACCCGGCTCTGACATCAGGGCCAAACGCCACATATCTTCGCTCTCAAAATATATCTCGTACATCAAATAAAAGCGTGACTGGCCTCCCGGCTTACCCTTGATCCAACTCACCTCAGTTTTTATCAAATTTGGTAGCTGCTCAGACAGGGGCAAATGTGTTTCAGAGAAAAAGGTATTGATGGCAATTGGATCATCAACTTGCCTATAAATGGTCACAAATTTGAACATGATTGGATTGTATTTTGTGTGAGAATCAGTGCAACTTTTGTGCGAAAATCGGCCAATTTGGGCACTAGCATTTTGTGATAATTTTCAATCATTCCAAAATCACTCCATAGGTAAACACAACTAAGGATTCGCTCTTTAAAGTGTATCTAAATCGTTTTCGACAGATTGTTTCTCCTTAACCTACCAAGCGTTTAGCAAAGAGCCAATACGCATCAATTTCCGTAAAATATCCCTTTTTTGTTAAAAATAGAGCCGCTGGAGTGTGTACCTTTTTACATTAACAAACCGTAAAGCTGTGGATAACCTCACCTTTTGGGTATTACCTAGGGGACATTTTGGTGACATTTCCGTCAAGACCCGCCGTTTTCACTTACACAAGCTTGGTACCACAATGCAGACCCGTATAATTTCATCAGCCTTAAACAGCAGTAGAGTTTTTCACTGCAAGGCGAGATGATTATATGAATACAATCATTCCATGGATATTAGGCGGTTTGATATTACTCCTATCACTAGGAGTGTGGCAGACGCTTAAGTTCTGGCGAGAATCAAAACGATCACCATATTATTTCCTTAGGAAGCAGGCAGAGCAAAAAATGCAAACCTACTCTATGGGAACAGTTGCTACGGCCGTTTTACTCTTGTTTTTTGTATCATATGCAAGACAGCCAGTCGTTGATAATTCGCTCAGGATGGTCACGATTCAAAATGCAAAGCCTGCGTTACTGTCAAATCCACAAGCTGGGGAGCTTGTAGTCACACTAGAAGAAACAATAGAAGAAGTAGTTGAAAGTGAAGGTGCTGGTCCAGAGATTATCGCCTTGGAAGGTGATACTGCTACTGATTTGTCGGCCGATCTGGTCGCTCTTGAAACGCGCACGGATTCTTCTGCTGTAGAGCTTGAAGATTCCGTTGAGTTGGCAGCATTGGATTCTTTCGAGGTAGAAGGTGCTGTTATTCCGACAGTCGAAGCAACAATTTTACCAGCTGAGTTCAGCAGTGTGGTCGCCGAAGTTGACATGAACAGTAACACAGAGATTACTGCTCTCGAGTTTTCAGACGGCATTAATAATGTCAGCTATGCACCAGTACAGCCTTCAAGGCTTTACAACGAAGGGTTCTACACCGTTTATGCAACGTTCGACTACGATGGCATGTCTGATGGCATGAGCTGGGCGTGGGTTTGGCGCCAAGATGGTCGGGTTATCGGCGGTGGGAATGAGCTGTGGAATTATGGTGTGGACGGTCCCGGCTACGTTTACCTTGAACCAGTTCAAGGGTTCTCGACAGGAGAATACACGGTTGAAATTTATGTCAATGACACCTTGATGTCTACAGAATCAATGTTTGTTACTGACGATCTCGCAACCACTTCTCAGTAAGATAATAGGTCAAAGCCTAATAGAAAATTTTCTAGCTAAAGGATCGACTTTGTCGATCTTTTTTGTTACCTCTTTCAATTAATTAAAACTTTGAGTTTTACGTTTCAAAAGTTGCTTTAAGTATACTGTTCCATATGAGTAAAGAACTAATTTGGAAAGAAGTTTACAAAACCTATGGGCTCCCAGAAGCTCAGATTATTGCCGGACAGCTTCGAGCTGAGGGACTCATGGCGAGAGCCATGCCATTGGAGGCGGGCAGTCGGATTGGACTGACAGTGGGCAAACTAGGTGAGGCTGTCGTCTTAGTGCCTGAATCTCAATTTGATGAGGCTGAATCAATTATTTTTGAACCTTTGCCAGAAGATTGGGCCGATCATATAGAAGATGATGGTGACCTATAGTCTTTGAGATAGTCTACATTTGTGATCAACAGGTCGTTTCAAACCAAAATCTATTTTTGTTAGAGGGTCTGCGCTACAAGCAACATAGCCTATGTTCCACGACCCATTTAAATATCGGGGCCCTGAGCCTAAACAACCCAAGTGGCTACCAATTTTCTTGATTTTTGAAGATTTTGTGCCAAGTGCATAGCACTTACGGGCATTAGTCTGCCGGCAGCAACTTAGATTAAATAATATCGATGAACAGTGAACAGGCTGCAGATGGGCGAAAAAGAGTAAACCTATCGTCACGGTCTGGGACATTAAGACTAGTCTTACGACTTGGCAATTGCTTTTCAGAGAAGCGAAATTAGTTAAAATTGAGTGCAAAGAGTGCTTGTCTCTCTGGTGATGTGTTACTATTCGCGCAAGTTTCCGCTTACTGTAACTTATAATTTAATCTTCATTTACTTCCTTCTTCGGAACTAAAATTGGATTCTCACAACCTCCTATTCATCCTTAAATAGATTTCAATGGCCAACAGCTAGCTTTGGCTGGCATCCCCAAACCATAAATTTTTGAAAAGATTAGGAATTTATTTTTAACTTCTTAAACGGCAATCAACATGACTGAAATCATCACAGGCTTTTTCCAAGGAACCAATACAGCAAATCAACATGATGAGTCTGTCCTGGCAGGACGTATCGACACCGCAGGTGGATTGGAATTAGATCTTGCCATTTTGTCTGAGCTTACTTCTATAAACGGGAAAGAACTACAGCTACCTCAGCTAGCGATCGATTCAGTTATTGCTTACATTCAACAAAGCCCAGAAAAAGATGTAGCGGCTATTCTCTACAGGGCAAGCCAATACGCGAATCAAATTTTATACAGAGAAATGGATGACAAGCAGGACGCCCACTGTTCGCTTGTTATTGCGGCCGTACAGAATGGGCAAAAGCTGTATGTGGCTAATATTGGCAACAGCCGGGCCTATCTCATCCGCAATGGTGCCGCATCTCAGCTGACCATCGATCACACCTTTAGGCGGATGATGCCCATTCAGGGCAAAATGAGCCCAGAAGCAGCCAATGCGTCTGACGAAGCCAATACACTGGTTCTATCGTTAGGGTCAAAAGATCAGATCCCAGTCGACATTGGTTTCCATATCTACAACACAGCAAATAGAGATAGCTATGTGAAGGCTCAAGACCTCGGCCGAGCTGGTTTTGACATGCAGCCCGGTGATTCAATTCTTTTGACACCTAATCGAGTTGAACTGAGTCAAATCAGTCAGGAAATGAGCAGTAGGATCGTACCGATTCTAGCCCGGGAAACCGGTGACAACGCGGCTGAAAACATTTCTAGAGAAGTACTAGATGATGGCCGCGCAGATGACCCTTCATTAGCTATTTTGCAAACGGATGTCTTACCTGTGCCGGTTGGAACAACGGGAGCCCCCCTTAGCGTTCTATCACGCCCCGTATTTCTGTATGGCAGCATCGTAGCCTTAGCCTTGGTCTTCTGCGGCATCGTGAGCTTCCTTGGCTACCGAATTTGGGATTTGCGTACAAGCCCGGGTGACACCGCCATCGCTGGCGTCGCCCCTGCCACGCTGACCCTTGAAGCCCTAGCGGCACAAACCACAGTTCAAGCGGAAGCAGCGCAAACCAGCGAAGCTATTTCGGCTGCTGAAACGGAAGATGCAGTCCCAACTGCGACTGAAACCCCATTGCCAACAGAAACATCAACTCCGGTGCCACCAACTTCCACCCCTACAACAACATCCACACCGACACCAACACCTGTCCCTGTCGGAGTTTTATCGGATTCCAGTGGAGAAACAGCAGCAGTTTATTTTGATGAGCCAATTAAGTTTGAAGAAAGCGACTCAATTGCTATTGCTTCAGCTTCGGACCCAGGGACCAATGAAGGCATCATCGATGTATTTGGAGGCAGTGAAGTTTCACTGACCCAAGGTGATAAACCAATTGCACTCCAGCTTTCTCCGGGTAGCAACATTCTCATTCAAACAGAGCCAGATTCTGAAGGGGCAGAGGCTCTATTGATACCAGTTGGCATCACCGTTGGTGTCAGCGGCTCTTGTATGGGCGTTGAGTATCCTGATCCGCCTGAGCCGATCATTGTTTACTGTTTCACAGGCCAGTGTTCATATCGCTCATCCTTCGAAGATGACGTTGAAGAAACGCTTGCCCCCGGGAATAAACTAACGATTTCTCAGGCAGAGTCAGAAGACGAAGACTCAGACGAGTCATCAATTACCCTTTCAATTGGGGAAATAACATTGGAGGATGCAGTTCGCTATTCTGAAATTGCAACTAATGCTGAAAACCTAGAGCAGTGCTTGGCTGATTTTGTTGAAAATGCCCCAACAGCAACGTTTACCCCAACGCCTGAACCAACTGAGACAAATACCCCGACGAATACGCCAACAGCAACCGCAACAGGTACAGCAACACCAACCGAAACACCAACCGCCACGGCAACCAGTACATCAACACCAACCAATACACCAACACCAGTGCCGTCTGCAACGGTGACGGCGACGCCAACGAGCACTAATACGCCAACCGCAACCCGTACACCAAGACCAAGCAGCACACCAACTGCAACCAATACACCAGTCGGCGGCATTCCGACCAATACCCCAATTCCACCAACGAACACGCCGGTGTCACAACCACCAACGAATACACCAGTGCCGCAGCAACCAACCAACACGCCGGTGCCGCAGCAACCAACGAACACGCCAGTGCCGCCACAACCGACAAACACACCGGCACCACCGCCGCCGCCACCAACCAATACGCCGGCGCCACCACCGCCACCGCAACCAACCAATACGCCGGCACCACCACCACCGCCGCCGCCAACCAATACGCCGCCACCGGCACCAACTGCCACTCAGGATCCGTTCCCACCAACCAGCACCCCGGTGCCGTAGGCATCTACTTGCTATAACAAAAAAGCCGCTCAGCAAAAAAACTGAGCGGCTTTTTCTATTTCTTAGTCAGGCAGATTATGCTTTTAAGCGAGCGTTTTCCTTATCTAAAAGCACATCTTCAGACACAACGGCCGGGTATCTCTCATTAAAGTAAGAGATTTCTAGCTCTGTACCCGGCTTCGAGTACTTAACTGGCAAATAGCCAAACGCAATCTGCTTGCCAATGGTATACCCGTAATTTGAGGTGGTTACATGGCCTACTACAGTTCCATTGTTATGAATCGGCTCATAGCCAAACAGCGTAGCCGCTGGATTGTCGAGCGTTAGGGCAACCAGCTTTTTCTTGAGCCCTTTCTCTTTAGCGGCGAGGGTTGCCTCACGACCCAAGAAACCACCCGGCTTTTTGACCTTAGCCGTCCAGCGGAGGCCAGCTTGATACAGGTCGTATTCGGTGTAGATATCACCACCCCACAGACGATACCCCTTCTCAACGCGTAAGCTGTCCATGCAGCCAGCACCGGCCGCAATCATCTCAAACTCACGACCCGCTTCCCACAGGGCATCCCAAACTTGAAGCGACTGATCAAACGGAATGTGAAGTTCCCATCCTAGCTCACCCACATAGCTAATGCGGAGCGCAAGCACTTTAGCCGTTCCAATTTCAATCCACTGCGCTGAGTAGTATGGGAATGCCTCATTGCTCACATCATTTGGGGTAACTTTTTCAAGCACCTTGCGCGCGTTTGGTCCCCATAGACCGATGGCTGAGTAGTAGTTTGAAACATCGGTGACAGTCACAGAATCGACCCACTGGCTGCGACGAAGCTGCCGCTGAACCCAGTCAAGGTCGCGGGGCAGCGATCCTTCACCAATATAAAACCAGAAGCAATCTTCTGCATTGCGGGTCACCGCCAAGTCTCGCTTGATGCCGCCTTTTTCTGTCAGCCAGCAGGTGTAGGTCAAACTGTTGATCGGCTTGTCCATCTGATTGGTACACAGCCAGTTGGCATACTCAAGCGCACCCGGCCCTTTGATCTC
>JBCCSO010000013.1:0-24206 GCA_039199965.1 Chloroflexota bacterium
AGCTGATCGATTTGAGTTTAACTACACGCCTAAATCGGCCAGTTGGCTCAATATGATTGAGATCGAGTTTTCGGCTTTATCTCGACTATGTCTTAATCGTCGGATACCAACCATTGAAGTGTTGAGGTCTGACATTTTGGCACTGATCAGTGAACGGTCTGAGAAAAAGATAAAGATCAATTGGTTTTTCACAATTGATGATTGTCGAGAAAAACTTAACCAGAAATATTCGACTGTTAATGAATCAAACCAGAAATTCTAAAAAAGTTAGAAAACTTCTGGGACAATGTACTAATCATGACTAAAAACAAAAAACCCATCCAATTTGCTTTTGTGATTTTTGCCTTTCTACTAATGGGAGGTGCGCTTATTTTTGGCCCGTTTATGTCAAATGCAGAATCGGCCGAGGTTGATTCTGTCGTTGTTTTAGAGAATATTGACCAGCCAGATGTTGAACCAATATCTTTGATGGATCATGAATTGAATTTTGTTCAGCCAAAGAGCGTATCCAGTGGTCCCTATCCTCCGTCTTATTGCCCGGGCTTTCCAATGAGGGTTGGGTCAGCTAGTGAATTAAATAACGCAATTGATTGCTACAATATGGCATCAGCTGGTAGCTACGAAGTTAACCTAACAGGAAATATAAATCTTACTGAGAATGGTCGATCAATTAATAATAAGGTCCTTGCAAAACTAACCATCAATGCGAATGGTTTCAAGATAGATGGAGAGGGCCTACGGAGGATATTTTATGTAGAAGAGGGGGACATCACGATTAACAATGCTACAATTCAAAATGGGTCTGGTAGCCGGGCCGGGGGAATTGCCATTTTCTCTGCAGGGGTACTGACGCTCAATGAATCAACCGTTACACAAAACGAGGGCGGAGAAGGTGGTGGCGTCTATAATGATGGTGTGCTGACTATCAACCGGAGCACAATTGCCAGTAATAGGGCATATCCGACAACTGTAATAACTACTGGTGGTGGAATTTACAATACTTTCCTGGGGGTGATGGAGATAACAAATAGTACGATTTCTGGTAATATATCGTCCGGCAGTGGAGGAGGAATTAGTAATTCTGGCCAGATGACAGTTACCAGCAGCACTGTAATCGGAAATTCATCCCCCGTAGGTGCTGGGATATACAGTGACAGTCATCAGCTAACATTAAAAAATAGTATCGTTGCAAGCAGTCTATTAGGAGCGGACTGTCAAATTCCTCTATCTGCATCTATAGATTCAACCAATATTGACAGTGATGGAACCTGTGGTGGCGCAGTTCAATCAGGTAATATCAATATTGGAACACTGCGTGATAACGGCGGGCCAACCTTTACACATGCACTTTTGCCCGGCAGTGATGCAATAGATGCTGGAAGCAATGATCCCAATATTTTAATTGACCAAAGAGGGGTTGGGCGCAATGTTGGTAGTGGCCCAGACGTTGGGTCATTTGAAGGGGAATTGACTTGTCCCACTTTCCCACTAAATATAGCTGCGGAATCTGATTTAATTACAGCGATTGACTGCTTTAATATCTCTCCTGCTGGAGACTACACTATTAATATCCTTAATGATATCAACCTAACTGGCTTTGATCTTGTGTTGAAAAATGAAAATGATGCTAATTTGTTTATCTTAGGTGGCAACAAACAAATTATACGCGCCAAGTCAGGACGCTTGTTTTCGGTCATTGAAGGTGAAGTGGTAATTTCTAACCTGCTTTTGGACAATAAGTTATCAGTAGAAATCCCGTGTAAAGTTACTATTCTCGATTGTTTTGGGGGTGTTCAAGTGGGCTCAAGCGCGACAGTAACTTTGACCAACTCTTCAATCATAAATGGATTGTCTAGGCAAGGAGGGGCTTTACTTAATGAGGGCCGATTGATTCTTAACGAGAGTGTTTTGGAAGATAATCAGGGAACCTTTGGTGGTGGAATTTACAATAGCGGGGAATTAATCATCTCCAAAAGCTCAATTAATCGTAATCATGCAGAGTTTGGAGCTGGTGTTTATAATCTTGGAACGCTCTCATTTAAAGAGAGCACTATTAGCGGAAACCAAGCCCAAGCATTTGGTGGTGGTGTCTACAATAATGAGGTTGGGTATACCTTACTTGACAGTAGCACACTTAGTAATAATTCAGCTGACATTGAGGATAATTTCGCTTTTTCTGACCCTGAAGGTGGTGCTATTTACAATTTGGGTATTTTGGATGTAATCAATAGCACGCTGAGTGGAAATATTGCCAGTTCAAGGGGTGGAGCAATCGGAAACAGTACTAATTCAACTACTACAGTCAAGTCAAGTACACTAACTCAAAATTGGGCAGGTCGTGATGGTAGTGGTATTAGTAGTTCTGGGTATGTTATTTTGCAAAATAGCATTGTTGCAGATAACCCTAATTGGGAGGATTGTTTTTCTACTGGTGTCCTAATTGCAGATAATTCGAATTTAGACAGCGATGGTAGTTGTGACAATGCTACTCAATCGAACAATATTAGACTTGCCTCTCTTCAAGATAATGGTGGATCGACATTTACACATGCTCTTTTATCTGGAAGTGATGCGATAAATGCTGCAATGCCTAATCCTATCATCACAGATGATCAACGCGGGGTTGCACGCCCTGTGGGCATTGGTCCTGATATCGGTGCTTTTGAAGGTGAGATAGTTTGTCCTGCGTTTCCGGTCAATGTTAGCAATGAAAATGAACTCAATCTAGCAATTGATTGCTTCAACACAATGACGTCAGGAACTTACACCATTAATTTAACTGATGATATTTTGCTGTCTCAAAGCACCGCAAAAATTGAAAACTTCTCTGAGGCAAACTTAATTATAAACGGCAACGATTACGCAGTTGATGGAAATCAAATAGGTCGGCCGCTAACTATATACGGAAGTGAAGTTGATATTTTAGAAATAACTCTAAAAAATGGCGTTGATGATTATGAAAACTGTGATTTTAACTTTGGGCTTGATAAATGCGGCGGAGGTTTTTATGTAGGTTATTCGGCGACTGTAACCGTATCGAATTCAACAATTATTAGCAATACCGCGAATCGAGGGGGTGGTATCGCAAATTGGAGCGAGCAATTATTGTTGTTTGACACCACAGTGAGTGGCAATTCAGCCTTCTTGGGTGGAGGAATCTACAATTCGGACAATATTTCTATTAGTAATAGTTCTATTTTTAATAATGATTCTGATTTTGGAGCAGGTATTTACAGCAATGGAGAAACAGAGGTTGTCAATAGCACAATTTCAAATAATGTTTCTGAGGGGAGTGGTTCAGGCATTTATTCCAGCGGGGCCCTCTTTTCTGATGGTGTTCTTTCTATAAGAAAAAGCACTATTGTTAATAATGATTCCTCGTTGGGGTCTGGTATTTATAGTTCACCAGATGCGTTTATAATTCTAGAAAACAACATTATTTCAAACGAGCAATCCACACATAATTGCGTTTTTAATAACAATAACGGTGAAATTTTTAATAATATTGACAGTGATGGGAGCTGTGGAAGTGCTGCACCAAACACAGCTGCTGAAATTAATTTTGGACCACTACAGGATAACGGTGGTTCTACATGGACACATGCGTTAATGCCCGGCAGTGTTGCGATTAATTCTGCATTGAGTAATGCAGGCTCTGCCTATCCCGGTCCTGAAATTAAAACAGACCAGCGTGGCGTGGACCGGCCGCAAGGTCCTGCACCAGATGTAGGTGCGTATGAGTTCGAAATTGCAGAGTCAATTGTGTATGTTAGTTCCACTTCGGCCGGAACGGTAGACGCTGTCACCTTCACAGACGAAGATATTCTTGCGTACAATCAAAACACACAAACATGGTCACGCCATTTTGACGGTTCAGACGTTGGGCTGGGTGGTGATCCGTTCAAAGACGTAGATGCGTTCACAATTTTAGATGATGGCTCCATTCTTCTGAGTATTGCGGGTGATTCAACCATACCTGATATAGGAGCTGTTGATGATTCAGACATTATCCGTTTCATTCCCACAAAAATTGGACCAAAGACGGAAGGCTCCTATGAGATGTACTTTGATGGTTCTGATGTTGGACTGACTACCAATAAGGAAGACATTGATGCGATCTCGCTGCTGCCTGACGGCCAGATATTGATCAGCACGCTGGGTGCAGCTCAAGTACTGAAACAGTTTGGCAATACTCTCAACGCGCTCGATGAAGACTTGATGGTCTTCACGCCACTATCACTGGGTGAAAACACAAGTGGATACTTTGCGCTCTATCTGGATGGATCAGATTTGGGCCTGAACACTCCTGAAGAAGATTTGTGGGGGGTATCAGTTGACTTGAATGCCTCTAATCTGTACATAAAACCTCAGGGGAATTTTGATACAGGGGCTGTGACTGGACTACCCTCTGATTTCCTTTTCTGTCAAAGGCTTGTTCCCGGAAATAGCTCATCTTGCGGTTCCCAAATACATTATTTTGATGGGGCGGTCAGCGGTCTCTTGGGTGAAATAGTAGACGGAATACATGTTGAATTCAACTAAGCTATGATCTGACACGCTGTGCTCATAGAACATGATTCCTACGGGCACAGCGTGACTACGAAAGCAAAATACATTTGTAGCTTACTTGATCTAAATTAGCGTTGGGCCAGTACAATACCACCCAGCAAAACCAGTAGACCACAAACGTTTGACAATAGAATATAAAAAATAGCCATGCTGCTTTGCCCTGCTCTAAAAAGCGTTACTCCCTCTAACGCAAAAGTAGAGAACGTCGTAAGTGCCCCAAGTAAACCTGTTGTAATAAAGAGGCGGATCACATCATTCTGCATGTTGGTTTGAAGAAAAGTTTGGTAGAGAAACCCCATCGCAAAGGTGCCCAGCATGTTGGCCAAAAATGTCCCTAAAGGAAAACCATTTTCCAAAGGAATAAACAGAGCAGTCCCGGCCGCAATGCCATAGCGTAATAGGGCCCCCATTGCCCCACCTAGTCCAATTGCAATCAAATTTTGCATCGGCCGATTATAGCCCTATTTGGTTAAGCCGGATGGCTACATGTAAATTGGTCTGGTAAAGCGGATATTAGGTTGGTCGCTTAGGTGTCAAAGCAGCCTTCTCTGCTGACAAGAATTTGCTCATTCGCAGTGCGCAATTCTACACGCCATCTGTAGGAATCATCTTTCTTTACGTTGATCGCAGTTGGATCAACAAACACACTCCACTCACCCGGAATAGTGCTGAAAGACTCAAACACAGCCCGGCCGTCGTTGATGGGGATATTCCCACCATATATTGTTAAAACAAATCTATAGCCGTCAGGTAATTCACCCTGATTAACGTTCGAAGTCCACTTGAACTCAATGGTCCGATTATGGGGCCAGATTTGGACACCATCATCACAGCGATAACCATTGGGGATAGAAATCGTGTAAAGATTTGGCTCAGGTGTATCCTCTTCCTCTACCTCTATGATGATTATCGATTCAGGTGTAGGTGTACTGGGTTCGACCGTAGCACCGGTTACAAGACTTTGCAAATCATCAATGTAGATTGTGCCGCTTCCGACGAAGCTTTCCGGGATGTCACTGAGTTGCAGCGAGTAAAAAGTGACTGGGTAGTCAAGAACATTGTCGCTCTTTTGATTGATTGCGATCCTGTTTTCTGTCCCTAAACTGCCAGACATGAACGCCCAGCGATCCTGATGGTTGATAATGCCCAGCGGAATCTGCCATCTTTGATTTTTTGCATCTACAACAATTGCAAACAACTGATGACCTGAGCCATCACCATATACTCTAACGCTAACCGTATCCGGCCGACCGCGCATCGGATTGATTTGTGTCATCGTCAGCACTTCATTTTCACCAGTGGTAAATTCGTAATTGACTTGGCCGGAAAACTGACCATCATATGCTTGTGCGTTTGACACGACCAATTCTCCGCCTGCATTTCCACTAATCGTCCAAAAGTCGTCGTTTTCAAATCGAACAGGTAGACCGTTGCCTTCTCCAATGGTATTTACTTCTGGCTCTACTGTTTCTGCTGCGCTCTGGGTAGCTGTTGCGGTTGCAGTAGGGGGCAAAGTTGGTGTCTGAGTCGAAGTTGATGTTGCTGTAGCCGTAGCGGTTGGTGTTTCCGTTGGTTCTGGCGTATCTGTGGCTGTAGGTGTTGCAGTTTCTTCTTCCATGATAATCACTGCCGCTTCTGTTGGAGTGATCTGTGCGATAGGCAGGTCTGTGGGCTCAGCCGTTAACACAGAGGTTGCTTCGATTGGCTCACGATTGACGGTAGATAGTAAGTATCCTCCTAAACCACCAACAGCAAGGACTAATGCTACAAGGACAGAGCTGAGTCCCCACTGGAAAATTCTTGAGGGATCACTGGTAGATGGCCCTGCCGCTGTTTCAGTGTAAATATTGTCTACGGTCGTAGCTGGAATGTAGGGCTCTGAACTGCTTGTAGACTTCAATCTGCCCATACCTCCCATTCCAGTCAGCGGCATAACGCCGGCCGCATCCAGCGAGACAATCTCCCATTCGCCTGAGTAACCGGTTGATTCACCGCTGGCCATGATGGCTTCATCAATAGCTTTTATTAGTTCCCTTGTAGTCTGGTAACGCAGATCAGGATTTTTGGCCATGCAGCGTTTGACCGTTTCATATAGCTGTGGGGCTAAGCCCGGCCGGATAATGGCAAGATCTTTAGGCTCTTCGTTGATCTGCTTGTGGACAATCATCCAAGGGCTTTCATCCCCAAACGGCCGCCTGCCACACAACAGTTCATACAGCATAATTCCAAACGAATAGATGTCAGAACGGCCGTCTACCTCATTTGTCTCAGCCTGCTCAGGGGACATGTAGTCAGGAGTTCCCATCATTCTATTTGTTAGAGTCAAACGCGGGTCTTTGCCAGACAGCGCAATCCCCAGATCGGTCAAAACAGGGACATTATTCCCGCGTAACAGAATGTTGCTGGGCTTGAGATCACGATGAACAATGCCGCGCTCGTGTGCTTCACCCAACGCATCTGCCACTTGACGCATCAGTACCAGCACCCGAGCCGTATCAATCAACTTGCCCTCAGAAGTGAGGTTGCGATTAACGGACTCCAAGGTGCCATCTGGCACATATTCCATGGCAATGTAGTGATCCCCATTATCGGTGATTCCCGTTGAATAAATTTGAACAATATTGGGATGGCGTAAACTAGCGGCTGAACGTGCTTCACGTTGAAACCGTTCAATAAACTCCTCATCTCGACTGTACTGTGGAAAGAGTATTTTGAGTGCGACATCTCGATCAAGCCCCTCATCGTATGCTTTGTAGACATCGGCCATACCCCCGCTGGCAATAAAATCTGTAATTTTGTATTGACCAACAGTGCGGTCTAGCATCTTGTGGTTTTTTTTAGACATTGCATGGACTTACTTTAGCGATCTTGGGTGTCAGAAATAAAGATAAAATCGATGCCGCTAATTTTATATATTCCTGCGAGGCCGGAAATGATGTGGTGCGGGTTATTTAGGACTTCCGCGATTAAATTGATTTGTTGTAGGCTTCGGGCACCCGACCAAAGGGAGTGCCCTTGTGAGTGCCTTGGTGCCCTTTATGGGTACCTCTACGAATCGTTTTACCTGAGCCCTATTATTTAATCCTCAGCCCGAAATGTACCCCCGCCTAAGTTGTACGAAGCACTACATTGGTGAAGCACAATAAGATTTGAATCTGTATTTTGCCACATATTTTTTCTTATTCGCCCTTCTTAGTTCCAAATTACTAGGTCAAAAACCGATATTTTTAGGTTAGTTAAACTACAGGCATAGAGTGGAAGTACTAATGCTCAGTCAAACTGTCTGCTGGACACCTTTTTTAGGAAAAAGACGATTGAAAAAATGTGACTATTCAAGTGTCATCACGATACCCCAGCAGCGCCACGCACTGGATTGCAATATATACTAAGGTGCAAATTGTTGTGTAAAGGGGGAAGTTTCCCGTCAGCTTGTACCCTATTGTTTATAGGGTTATTTTTTGTTCCTCGGTTTGCTGAACAGATACTAAAAAGATAACGTGATCCAAAAACTAATCAAAACCGCCCTATTGTCGGCCGGCTGTGATTTTGCTCGATTATTTCAGGGGACTCTTAGCAGAAGGTCGATGGCTCGACCTGTATTGGTCGTATAGTCATTGTGTGAGGGGGTGGTGCTGTGGATCTTAGCGTGATGCCTATTTCATGGGTGCAAATTTTCAGACATTGAGACCAACTTCAAAGGTACCCAAGCGTGATCCCTGCAGAATAAATACGATGATAAGTCCTTGGTTGGCTTAAACTCGTTATGTATTGAAACAGCCGCGATCGCTGGCGAGTAGCTGTTCGTTGGCATCGCGCAGTTCAACGCGCCACTCATAGTTTTCCCCATTTTGTATGCCATATGCGGCCGGGTCGATAAATACGTTCCATTCACCCGGAATAGTGCTGAATGATTCGAAAACACCCTGTCCCTGATTGATTGGCGGACTCCCACCTGAAATGGTGAACACAAATTTAAATCCGGTCGGTAATTCTCCCTGTAAGACGTTCGAGTTCCATTTGAACTCCATTGTTCTATCATGTGGCCGGTCGTGAGGGCCATCATCACAGCGGAATCCGGCCGGGATTGAAACGGTGTAGGCGGTTGCGTTGGGTGATGCTTGACTCGCATCATTATCATCGCTAGTGGTGGATGGAGTGGCTGTGGCGGCCGCAGCTCTGACAAAAGACGATACATCATCAACGAAAACAGTGCCTGCGCCCTC
This sequence comes from Chloroflexota bacterium, assembly GCA_039199965.1. Lineage (GTDB taxonomy): Bacteria > Chloroflexota > Anaerolineae > Promineifilales > Promineifilaceae > WTJY01. The sequence goes on from JBCCSO010000013.1 coordinate 8,793, forward strand.
AGACTCATCGGTCAAATCACTAATTTGAAGGGCGTAAAATTCAAGCGGATAGTCAAGAACCCCATCATTTGTTTGAGTAAGCGCGATTCGATTATTACTCCCCAAGTTACCCGACATAAACGCCCATCGATCCTCGTGATCAATAGTGCCCAGCGGAATTTGCCAAGTTTGCTGATTGGCATCAAGCAGAAGGGCCAACAGCTGGTGACCGGAGCCGTCTCCATAAACGCGGACGCTAAATGTGTCTGGGCGGCCGCTCATCGGATTAATCTGCACCAAGGTCAGCGTTTCATTTTCATCGCTGCTAAATTCATAGTTAATTTGTCCAGAGAAATCCCCATCAAAAGCTTGTTCCGACGAAACAAAAATTTCACCGGCGGCATTCCCCTCAACAGACCATACATCATCATTTTCAAAGCGAATAGGCAGCCCATTTCCGCTGCCAAGCACAACAGGCTCTGTTGCTGTTGCAGTTGGTATCGGGGTGAGCGTAGCAGTGGGTGATGCGGGCAGGGTTGCCGTTTCTGTTGGGTTTTCTGTTGCGGTAGCCGTGCTGGTGGGTGTTGGGGAGGGTGTCTCTGGTTCAGATGTAGCCGGCGGAATTTCTGTTGGAGTTTCTTCATCGATGACGGCCGCAATCGGCCCTGAAGTTGCCGGAGGCGGCACCGCTGTGGCTACCGGGTCCCTATTGATTGATGAAATCAAGTAGCCAGATAACCCCCCAATCGCTAAAACAATGAGCACAATAATGCTGCCCAACCCCCATGGGATCCCCCGCTGATTGGCTTGGGTATTTAAGTTTGGGGTGCTAGAAATTGTGGAGTTAGGCGGTAGAGGAGTAATTCGACCGGAGCTGCCCGGAACCACAACTTCTGTACCCCCGGTAGGGGGAAGCACACCGGCTGCATCTAGCGTGACCGTCTCCCACTCACCAGACGCGCCTGTCGAAGTTCCTAGCGCATTAATTGCTTCATCAAGGGCTCCTACCAAGTCAGATGCATTTTGGTAGCGTAGGTCGGGGTTTTTGGCCGTGCAGCGATCTACAATTTCGTAGATGTGTGGCAGCAAGCCTGCGCGGATGATCGATAGCGGTTTGGGCTCTTCATGAATCTGCTTGTGAATAATCATCCACGGGCTTTCATTTCCAAACGGCCGTCGGCCGCACAGCAGCTCATAGAGCATAATCCCAAACGAGTAAATGTCGGAGCGGCCGTCTACCGGTTTGCCTTCTGCTTGCTCAGGAGACATATAATCCGGGGTCCCCATCATCTTGTTGGTCTGGGTTAAGCGGGGATTGTTGCCGGACAAGGCAATACCCAAGTCGGTTAAAACCGGGCTATTGTTGCCCCGCAGCAGAATATTGCTTGGTTTTAGATCGCGGTGCACAATTCCGTTGGCATGTGCCTCTTGTAGTGCATCAGCGACCTGATGCATGACGCGCATGACCCGGCCAGTTTCAATGACTTTGCCTCTGCTCACCAGCTCACGGTTAACAGACTCAAGCGTGCCATCTGGCACAAACTCCATCGCGATGTAGTGGTCTCCATCATCGGTTTTGCCGGTGGCATAGACTTGAACAATGTTGGGATGGCGCAAGCTAGCGGCCGCACGTGCTTCCCTTTGAAATCGCTCGATAAACTCTGCGTCACGGCCATACTGTGGAAAAAGGATCTTGAGGGCCACATCTCGATCAAGCCCTTCATCATAAGCCCTAAAGACGTCAGCCATTCCACCGCTGGCAATAAACTCTATAATTTTGTATTGGCCGATGATGCGGCCCACCATCTTGTTGATATTTTCAGACATTGTGCGTGTTTGACCTAACAAAGAGTGCCGGGTTCAAAGGGAGACAAACACTGTTGGCTTTGCCCATCACACAGTAGTTTCCTGTTTGCATAGTACTGAGCGAAGCACAAAAATTTGAAATGTAGTGTAAGACCAACCGTAGAAAATGGTAGACAACTTAAATGTTCATTTAAATCGCTATTCGGTTGGCTGCCAGGTAGTTTTAAGCATACTTCTTCTCTCTTATCGCCCAAACACCTGTCCCAAGCCGGATTATACCAAGAGTCGATTAAATTTGTTATCCGTTTTTCTGGATTAAAAAATTCATAGTAAACTGAGGTGAATCACGCCAAACAACTGATGTAGGGGGTGTAAAGCGGCCGCTTTGCTTATTTGCAAATAGTTGATTGTTGGGACCAAAGTTTTCTGGGTTGGGTCTAAATTATCCCCCAGAACAGTGGGCAGACCGTACAGGTTGGGATATAAAATGACTTGTGCGATTGTGAAAAAATGTTCAAATTGCACAAGGCAGAGTAGTCTAAATCCTTTAAACTATTAATCTCAGTCAAACTGTGAAAATCCACTCCTTGGAGGTCCCATGAGCCAAAATAGCCGACCCGATTTTGACTTAATCGCTCTGGCGGAATCAAAGGTAGACCTAACCCCCTTTAAAGCTTATTTAGATGAGGTGGCCGAACGCGGCCGGGAGATGCTGCTACCTGCACTCCACAAAGCTCAAGAACTATATGGTTGGTGTCCTAGAGACGTTCAAGAGGCGATTAGTGTCTCTTTGCGTGTGCCTGTAGCTGACATTCACGGGGTTATTGAGTTTTATACGATGTTCTACAATGAGCCAACTGCCAAGCAAGTAATTCGAGTGTGTGAAGACCCCGCCTGCTCGCTGGGGGGATCTGACGCTGTCATTGCAGCATTGCAGGACAAACTGGGCTTGCACCATGGGGAAACGGCTGAAGATCGTGCGTTTACGTTTGAAAAAGTGCCTTGCCTTGGAATGTGCGAACTGGCTCCTGTGGCCCTGAATGGTGACAGACCGGCCGCTCACTTAACGGTTGATGATGTTGATGCGTTTTTAGATGGGAGCTACCCTGAACCGGCCGCTCAGCCGTATGGTGAGACGCGCCATCTTCTGAAACGAGTGGGGGTTGTTGACCCGCTAAGTTATGACGACTACGTTGCCAACGACGGGTATATCGGGCTAGACAAAGCTTTGGAAATGTCACCCGAAAGCTTGATTAGCACCGTAGAAAGCTTTGGCATTCTGGGGCGCGGTGGCGCGATGTTCCCGCTCGGCCGGAAATGGCTGTTTACGCGGGGTGCTCCCGGTGGTGCATCTGAAAAACACATCGTTGTAAATGCGGACGAAAGTGAGCCGGGTACGTTCAAAGATCGCTGTCTTATGGAAGAAGATCCGTTTGCACTGATCGAAGGAATGACGATTGCGGCTTATGGTGTAGGTGCTGCTAATGGTTGGATTTTCGTACGCGGTGAATATCCACGCAGCTTTGCCCGTTTGAACAATGCGGTTGAAAAAGCACGGGCGGCCGGGAAGCTTGGTAGAAATATCAATGGGAAAAAAGGATTCAATTTTGACATTGAAGTACGCTTAGGGGCTGGTGCATACATCTGTGGTGAGGAAACCGCTTTGTTTGAAGCGATTGAGGGGAAACGAGGCTTTCCCCGCATCAAACCCCCTTTTCCTACAACCCACGGCCTTTTCTTGCAGCCTACATCTGTTAATAATGTAGAGACCCTGGTGGCTATGCTGCATGCGCTAAACATGGGAACCAATGCTTGGCGCAGCTACGGAACGGAGCAGTCACCCGGAACCAAGCTTTACTGCGTGAGCGGCAATGTTGAAAAACCAGGTATCTATGAGCTGCCGTTTGGTGTAACCGGCCGTGACCTACTGGAGATGGCTGGTGGGGTAGCGAATGGCAAAGATTTGAAAGGGGTATTGATGGGTGGCGCGGCCGGTGCATTTATAAACGAAGATAAACTTGACTACCCGTTGACATATGAAGGGGCTCGTGAAGGTGGCTTTCCGTTAGGCTCAGGAGTATTCATGGTGTTTGACGAAGATGCGGATATTGCCCGTGCAATGTATGAGCTGGCCCGTTTTTTCGCCCACGAAAGCTGCGGAAAATGTTTCCCCTGTCAGCTAGGCTCTCAGCGCCAGATGGAAATTCTAGAGCGTATTGCCCATCCAGATAAAATGACCAGCACTGGACAAGGAGCATTTGCTACGGACAAGCAAATTTTACTTGATGTTGGCTTTACAATGACCGAAACCTCGCTGTGTGGCCTTGGGCAAACGGCAGGCTCAGCCGTGATGAGCGCCATAGATTTATGGCCAGAACTGGTTGAACCGCGTGTGGGGCAGCCGAAACCCCGATTAAACGGGATTAACGGTAAGAATGGACATCACTAGTTGTGATGCTAGCGAATAGAATTTGATGAACGGAACACGTCCCACTAATTACCTGATCCTTAATGGAGGAGCACCAAAGGAAATCAATAGTGAAATTGTTGATGAGGCTTTGGCATGCATCTCTTTGAATGGCGAGGAAATTGGTAGCTTCATGTGCTCCCCCAATGATTTAGAGCTACTGGCTCTGGGCTTCCTTGCGAATGAAGGCATTATCCAAGGGATGGAAGATGTTCATCACATCCACTTAGCCAAGAGCGGGCTGTGTGCCGATGTGTGGCTGCACGATACATCGGTTACCAAGCCGGAAAAGGCGATTATTACGGCCGGGTGCGGTGCGGGCATCACGTTTGACGATCTGTCTGAGCGTCACGAACCGCTTAAAGTTTCACCTAACTTTGAGGTGACCCAAGCGCAACTGAGTAGTCTAATGCGCGAGATGCACTTAGGTGCAACCCTCTACCAGCGCAGCCGTGGTATCCATACGGCCGCTTTGGCTTCTCCAGACGGTATTCTGCTGCAAGTAGAAGATATCGGCCGGCATAACTGCATTGATAAGCTGCGCGGCTTGGCTCTTAAAAAAGGCGTGGAAACCAAGGGCAAGATTTTGCTATCAAGCGGCCGGATTTCATCGGAAATGGCAAACAAGGCGCGCGTTTTGGGTACACCCATTGTGCTATCGCGTACAAGCCCTACCAGTTTGTCAGTTGCGCTGGCTGAAAGCTGGAACATGACCATTGTCGGTTACCTGCGCCAAAATAGAATGCGCATTTATTCTCACGCTGACCGTGTGAGAGCAAATCAATCAATCAGCTAATCAGTACGCTTCGCGTTCAGCCAAACTGTTGAAATGCTGATAGGCTAAAAGGCTAAACTATGTCTGAAAACATAACCCTAACTATTGACGGCCAAGAGGTGACTGTTCCAGAAGGAACGACAATTCTTGATGCTGCTAAGTCGATTGATGTTGATATTCCCGTGATTTGCTATCACGAGCACCTGACTGGAAATGGTTTGTGTCGCGTTTGTTCCGTTGACAGCGGCGGCCGAGTGCAATCGGCGGCTTGTGTGACCCAGTGCGGGCAGGGCATGGAAGTTGATACGCAGAGTGAAGACGTAATGCGCGGCCGACGCACCATCCTTGAAATGTTGGCATCAACTGTTGATTTGAGTGAAGCTCCTGAAATTCAGGAGATGATGGATGATCTGGATGCAGACGCGGAGCGTTTTCCAGAAGGCTCAAAAGCGCGTGAGCATGAGCTAATGGATGACAACCCATTTTTCTTGCGCGACTACAGTCAGTGCGTTAACTGCTGGCGCTGTGTGCAAGTCTGCGCGGATGATGCTCAGTTTACTTTTGCGCTTAGCTTCAATGGGCGTGGCTTTGATACCAGTATCGCCACCTACCAAGACAGCGGCATGATGGATACAACGTGCGTTTTCTGTGGTCAGTGTGTAGGTGTTTGCCCGACCGGTGCGCTCAAACCAAAGCGGCAGGCGATGCTTGAAGACGGATATGATCCAGACTCGATTTTTGAGGCAACGCGCCGCAAGCGTAGAAAGAAAAAGTAAGAAGTAGGTCAGTGATCAGTCGGCCGGTTTTTCAGTTATACTGCTAGCATGAGTAGGTTAGATCCAATTCTTGAGCCAATTATGGCATCCCCCAAGCTCGAACAATATATCGAGCTGCTTCAGCACACCTTTAGTAAGGAGCGTGAGGCCCGGCTGCAGTTTTATAATGATATTTCTGAAGACGATAAAGCGGAATTTATTAACGGGGAAGCGGTTTTTCATTCCCCTGTGAAAATGCGGGACAGTTATGCCAGCGGTTACCTTTATAGACTTTTGGCTGATTGGACAGATTACAAAGATTTAGGCGTTGTCTTTTACGAAAAAGCGATGATTGAGTTAACTCGTAACTCATACGAACCGGACATTGTGTTTTTTGACTCAGTCAAAGCCGCAAGCTTCGATTCAGACCAAATGCTTTACCCTCCCCCTAATTTTGTGGTTGAGGTGCTTTCTCCATCAACTGAAAAGATTGATCGGGGAATCAAATTAGAAGATTATGCGGCTCATGGGATCGAAGAATATTGGATAATTGACCCTGACCAAGAATTTATTGAACAATATGTTTTACTGGACGACGTCTATGACCTTCGGCATAAACTGACTGATGGGAATATAGCTGCGGTTGCTGTATCCGGATTTACCTTTCCTGTACGTGCCGTGTTTGATAAAGAAATTTTTAAGAAGGCAAAACAAACTCTTTTATCACAAAGCGAGTAATTGCTGTGATGAGGTCTTTAACCCTTCTCCCTAATTCCTTCCCTAGAAAAAACCATGATTAATGCAGATCGCACAGTACGCACCACATGCCCTTATTGCGGCGTGGGGTGCCAGATGAACCTAAATATCAAAGACGATTATGTCTACTCGGTTGAAGCCCCGTTTGATGCAGCTCCCAATTATGGAATGCTGTGTGTGAAAGGGCGTTTTGGTACAGACTATGTTAAGCATCCCGGCCGGGTAAAGACCCCCCTCATTCGCGTCAACCGCGAAGAAGGGCGTTCAGCACAGGCGATATGGCGTGAAGCCACGTGGGATGAAGCCCTTGACTACGTTGCTGATGAGCTTAGCCGCATTGCGAAAAACCACGGTGGAGATTCGATTGCGACCTATGCTAGTGCGAAGGCTACCAATGAAGATAACTATATCTATCAAAAGATGGTCCGCGCGCTCCTTAAAACCAATAACGTAGACCATTGCGCTCGACTGTGCCACGCTGGCTCGGTGACCGGGCTTCAGCTCTCGATTGGATCTTCTGCCATGTCAAACTCCATCGCTGAAATGGAAAATTTGGAGGTGTTCATGGTGACTGGCTCCAATACGACTGAGACCCATCCGGTTATCGCTAATTTTTTGAAAAGGGCAGTACGTAAAAATGGTGCCAAATTAATCGTGGTTGATCCACGCCGCATTGGTATGACCAATTTTGCCACGCACTACCTGCAGCAGAATCCCGGCACGGATGTGGCTGTCTTCCAAGCAATGGCGCACGTGATTGTGAAAGAGCAACTCTATGATCCAGATTTCATCAAAGATCGCACAGAAGGATTCAGCGAGTATATTGAATCCCTAGAACAGTACACGCCTGAATGGGCTGAGGAAGTAAGCGGTGTTCCGGCCGAAAAGATCATGGCGGCCGCGCGTACGTATGCCAAAGCTAAAACCGCGTCTATTTACTGGGGGATGGGAATCAGCCAATCAACACATGGTACAGATAACACCCTTTCACTGGTGAATTTGGCGATGATGTGCGGTCACGTAGGCAAATCTGGTACAGGCCTTAACCCGCTGCGCGGACAAAACAACGTGCAAGGGTGCTCGGATTCTGGTGGGCTACCAAACGTTTTCACTGCGTATCAAGCTGTTACACCAGAAGGTGCGCAAGAGAAGTTCGAAAAATTCTGGGGAACCAACCTCAATCCCATGCCCGGCCTCACCGCTACTGAGATGGTAGATGGCTCTTACGACGGTAGCGTAAAAGGGATGTTCGTTTTAGGCGAGAATCCGATGATGAGTGAGCCAAATCAAAATCACTCGCGCGCTGCTCTCGAAAAACTTGAGTTTTTGGTGTGCCAAGACATTTTCATAAACGAGACCGGTGAGATGGCAGATGTGATCTTGCCAGCAACCAGTTTTATGGAAAAAGATGGGACATTTACCAACACAGACCGCCGGGTACAGCGGGTGCGCAAAGCGGTTGAACCGGTGGGTAACTCGCGTGCAGACTGGGACATTTTGTGTGATTTGGGGCGCCGAATTGAGCAACGTCTGGGGCTAGAGCTAGAAAATGGCTTTGAGTTTGAATCACCCGAAGAGATTTGGGAAGAAATGCGTGCGGTTACGCCTGACTTCTGGGGAATCGATTACGCTCGCTTAGAGCGCGAGGGTGGTGTTCACTGGCCTTGCCCAGACTTTGACCATCCTGGTACCCCGTTCCTATTCACAGACGGATTCCCGCGCGGCCGCGGTAAGTTCTGGGAAGTTGAATACGGTACGGAATCAGAACAGCCTGATCCCGAATATCCGTTCAACCTGAGCACCGGCCGTGTCCTTTATCACTGGTCTGGTGCGACGATGACCGGCCGATCGCGTCTTGAGGATGTCTATCCAGAGGCAATTTGTGAAATGCACCCGAATGATGCAGAGCGCATGGATATTAAAACCGATGATTGGGTGAAACTTGAGTCACGGCGTGGCGAGGTAAAAGTTCGTGTTCTAGTCACCGGCCGATCCCCTGAAAATACAGTATTTTTGCCGTTCCACTTCGCAGAAGCGGCCGCCAATCAGCTCACACTTGATAAAGTAGACAACCGGGCAAAAATCCCTGACTACAAAAACACAGCCATCAAGATCACGAAAACTACGCCGCCCGAGGGGTGGGATTCTGGGTATGAGAAACCGCTTTCTGAGCGTGGAGCGATCAAAGATCCGGTCGAGGTTTACTAGCCTACTCCCCGAAAAGAATTCGTAGATTCTCTGATTATAAAAGTAAAAAGCTCACTTTGGTAATTTGCAAAGTGAGCTTTTTTGATTGATAAATGGTGTTTACTATTTTTCTTTCCTAGTACAGTCATTAGTAAATAAGTGACCAGTTGCCAGTGGGGTGCAACCTCTGGGAAACACCCTTCACAAACCTGATGCTTGTTTGCTTTCTGTGGTATTAGCCGTATTAGCCGGCGCTACGTTGGCTCAAAGTGCAAGGCTGGATATCTCTAAGTGGTTATCTCGCTAATTTTTTAAGAAAAAAAACCACTGTGGGGGTGTACCTCGTAGGTGCCCACGAGGGGTATCCCTACTATTCGCATCTTATTTACTTACCGAGAAAACCACTAAGTAGATTACAGAAAGTTTTTGACTTTAGACCTGACAGGTTCTGCGGACTGTACCTCTGGAAACAGCTCAATTTATACCTGTCATATCTTTCGAGAAGAGAGTGTGATCTACTTAAAATGGAAGGTGTTTTGGGAGAGGGTAAACCATTTATATGTCAAGAGACATCAATTTATTTGAATAAAGTCTTACGTGGTCTCTACCTTGCAAAGTAAAATGTGGCATAATCGCATAAAAACTGAAGGACTAAACGTGGAAACTTCTCAAGAACTATTCGAATATGTTATTGAGGTGAGTCGGCGAATGGCTGAAATTCGCAATCCAGAAGAACTAAACAAATACGTTATCGATGAAGTGATTGCGCTTGTGGGAGCTGAGGTCGGCCATCTTCTCGTAATCGATGAAAATAGAGAAATTGATTTTAGAGCCACTAATCTGTCTCGAGATGAGGTAGCAGCAGAGCTTAAAGAGGATGAGATCAGTCAAACTATTTTTAATAGTGTTATTCGTGATGGCACACCGCTCGTTCTGGGTAATGCGTTACTGGACCCGCGTTTTTCAGATTCAAAAAGTGTTGTGCGCCACCAACTACGCTCTGTAATGTGTGTGCCTTTAATTGCCCGAGAGCGTGTGATTGGTGCGATCTACGTGGAAAACCGTTCAGTTCAGGGGCGCTTTCGTAAAGACGATATAGGTCCTTTGACGCTTTTTGCCAATCAGGCGGCCGTATCAATTGAAAACGCCAATCTGTACAGCACACTTGAAACAAGAGTCCAGCAAAGGACGGCCGAACTGGATGAAATGAATCAAAAAATGGTTTTGATGATGGGCCAGCTGGTAGAGTCTAAGAAAGCTGTAGAGGTCGCCAATGAAGCGCTTGAGGTTCGAGTTTCCGAACGAACCGCGTCATTAGAAGAAGAGATTGAGCGACGCAGAGCATACGAAGCGGAAAAAGAGCATTTGTTTAAAACAATGACGCAGCAGAGCGAACATTTGCGTACACTAACGCAGCTATTTTTAGAGAACCAAACGCAGCATCAGGGCATCACATTGACAATGCAGGATCAAATTCAGCAAAAGCTGTCATTGTTGCAAAACATCATTGGGTTGCTGCAGGATATCATTGCTCAGCAAAATGGATCACTGCCTGAATCTGCATTGGCCATCAATCATCTTGATCAAGCTGAATCTATTTTAGACAGCTTAAAGGAACAAACTGAAACGATCACAACCACATTAGGTCAATTTTCGGCTGAACGGCAAATGCTGCAGGAAAACCCGCTTGTTAATTTGAGCACCCGAGAACGAGAGGTCCTCCATTTGCTAGTGAGTGGAAAAGCCCGCAGTGAGATTGCCGAGCTATTGGTGATCTCACCGGGTACAGTCAGCACCTATCGCAACCGAATCTTTCAAAAATTGGAAGTTGAGGATAACGCAGCACTCATGAAATTAGCACTCGAGCATAACTTGTTTGAATAGCCTACTACAGCCTGAATCGCGATTTAGCTTTCTTTAAATCAGAGCCTACTTTCTGCAGATGCCTTTCGAGCCATAAAATATCAACAATTGATACAAAGTTGTCTACGTTTGTAGACATACAAAGGCGCTTACATTTGCAATAATGAGTACTTTAGTCATGTAGCTATTTGTTATCGTTGCCCTTCTTCCAAACCAGTAACAGCCTTTAAGGCTTGGCTACCCATCCGCTCAAACCAATCGAAACGTCATAAATCGAGAACTTCCAATAAATTGGAATCGTAATCACTCACTCTTCCACGACTTTTACATTTTTCAAGCGCTTAAATTTACCCTTTTATCCGTTTTATCTATCGGTCTGATAATCCTTAAATGTTTGTATCGCCTTTGAAGATGAACTTGCAAACCTACCCTACACTTTCTGTGCAAACAGCTACTGAAATATCACATGTTGGTGAGACAATCACCTTTTCAATTGTGATCAATATCAATTCAGGCGGGTCATTTGGAAGCGGCGCATTTACACTGTCTTATGATCAGACCATTTTGCAGCTAAGAAGCTTCTTGGTTGGACAACAGTTTTTAGGATGGACAAACACAAGTGAGTGTGGGGTACTACGTTTCAATGCGGTTTCCACAAGCGGGGCTAACGGACTGCTTGTTTTGGGTACAGGACAGTTTAAGGCACTGGTCAATGGTGACACCGCTTTATCATTGGGTATGGCGAATACACCAGTAGACTCTTTAGGGAGCGCATTAACAGATTTAAATATCGTAAGCAGCAGCATAAAGGTCGGCCGAAATTAGGATATAAACTTAAATTTTTTAATCACGAAACTGTCACGCCAATACAAAATGTATCAACAATTGATACAAAATTGTCCACTTTTGTGTACAGACATCCTATTCATAAACCTGCATACTGAAAGTTGGCGAAGAGGCATCCATCAATACCCATTTAGCAAATTGGTCCTCTCGTCTGAAAGAAACACACAAGTTCGTCATTAAATTTACTAAGCAGGTTTATTAACAATGACCTGTCACGCCCCAAATAGCTGACACTCAATCGGGGATACCTGTGTCTATGCACCCCTCAAATGCAGCATTCCCCTTAGCTGCTACGTGCTAAAAAAAGTACGGACTTAACAGTATCCAAGCCGATGGTTAAGCAAAAACAAAAATTATCGCTTAGCGGCCGAACCTGTTTAGGTCTATCTAACGAACATATTTTTACAAGCTGTTTGATGCTTTTTCGCTAAATCTAAAAGTGAATTTGAAAGCATTGCAATTTAACTTAGCCGATTTTATAGACCAAACTGTTTGGTCTAAGGACAAGGAAAAATCCGTGATTAGGAAAAACATTGCGTCTCGTTGGTTAATCGTAGTCATTATTATTTTTACTCTTTCATTTGCGACTGCGTCGTTTATCCCTAGCGTATCGGCCGAAGAGCAATCGGCCGATTCTATGCAAGGTCAACACGGAACGACCATTCAAGTAGATGGTGACACGCCAATTCCGTCCGATCCCATCATTGAAGAGATTGAAGCGCTGCTGGAAGCTGTGGGAGAGTACGCCTTTACGGCCGAAGTGGAGCAGACCCTCATTCCGCGCCCCCTGCCTACCAACATCGGTAAATCAGAAGAGCGCTACGATTCCCAAGTAAGCGGCGACGTGGTTTTTCCTGATTTTGTAGCCTTGGACCTGCGTTTTGAATCAAACACCAATTTGCCTCCCATTAAACTCGAGCAGGTTGGTCATGATACCTATCTAATTGAAGGTACAGAAAGAACACTGATTGAAAACCCGCTGGGCGCAGCGATGACATCTGGATCGGGTGACATTATCGGCTATCTGCATGCGGCCGAAAATCTGCGCCAAATCGAAAATCCCAATCAGCCTACTTTTACCATTTACGCCTTTGACATTAACGGAGAAGCCTACGCAGACTACATCGCCCGTTCAGTAAAAGAAAATCTGCCTGCCAGCGAACAAGGAAAGATCATTTCCCCCTCACCCATTTTGCAGGGGATGACCGGCACGGGCGAACTGTGGATCGATGCGGACGGCGTTCCTAGACGACAGATACTAAACACCAACATACCTGCCATCAATGATTTGTACGATGCCAAAGCGGAGACCAGCATCACCTTTGGCTTTGATGATGAGCTTTTGAATGCAGCCATAGCGGAACTTGAAACACCAGCCTCATTTGTTTCAGCTTTATTTGACCGGCCGGCCGCAAGCGTTTCACCAATTATCCAAGAAACACCAGCAAACCCGGCCGAAACGATGACCATGATGCTGACGGTTATTTTAGCCATCGCCATCTTTTTAGGATTGGTCTGGGCCATTATGTCGCAAAAACGCTGGGCCAAAACGACCGTACCGCTGGCGGTGGCTTTAACGATCCTCCTTACTCCTGTCTTGACGCCGTTTGCTTACGCGGCCCAGCACGCTGCCCGGCCGGTGGCCGTACCGCTCGAGGAAGCCTTAGGGATTACAGACGCAACTGAAGAGGAACTGCCCGCCGACATTGAAGCTCAATTAGATTTTGCCGCGGCCGATGAACCCTACGTACCCGAACTGGCACCTGAACGGCAAACGCAGCAAGTTGATACCGGCACCAGTGAGAATCAGTGCGGCTCTGGCGACAAAGTTGAGGACTCGGATCAAGACGGATTGACCGACTTTGTGGAACGCTGTTTGGGCACAGCCCTGTTTTCACTCGATACCGATCGAGATTTGCTAACGGACACTCTCGAAGTCGATGGCTTCTTGCTCAACGGGCAGAGGTGGTACAGCAATCCACTTGAGTCCGACAGCAACCAAGATGGTTTGTCCGACAGTGAAGAGTGGCCAGCACCCATTGGCTTAGCTTCGTCGCACGACATTGACAGTGACGGCATTCCCAACATTTGGGACCACGACAACGATGGAGACAACATCCCGGATGAGATTGACTTCGACCCGTTTGTCGCCAGCAGCTATCAATCTTCATTTTCACTAGAATCAACTTTAGATGAAGATGATTTTGACGGGTATCAGTTTATTGAGTTCCAAGTTCAGCCATCCAACCCGGATCAGCTACGCTACACCACCACACCCCTAGATTGGCAGAATGATACGGACGGGAATTATCAAGACCGCGACGGGTCAAAAGAAGACGTACAGCTCGTTCCATCTTTAAAAATACGTACTACCACCCCGCCTTCTGAAGATGTGCGTGAGGATTTTGGAATTGGCGCAATCAATATCGATGCACCCGGCTACTGGGCCTTTGAAGAGGGGGATCGCTACGACATGTATATCATCTTGACCCCGATCAACAACGGCGGTGAAATTGTGGCGTTTGAGGGACGAGCCGTGTACGGCCCGGATGATCTCGATGCGATCGATTGGGAATCGATTGAATTGGTTTGGACAGCAACGCTGCAGAATGACACGCTGAACGAAGACGATGAAATTGATAGCGATGAAATTATCATCGCTGAATATCCCGGTGGGGATTTCCGCATTGCGGGGATGTCTGTAACCAAAAGCGGCGAGGGTGATTTTGCCATCTTTGGCACGCCGTCATCTCCTGACAGCAACAGAGATTTGTTCCAGCTATTGTTTGGCTTGGAGGGCTCTTATCTGGCCGCATTGAGCCCGGATCTAGACGAGCTTATTAGCCGCTTTAACAATGCCAGCACCCCGATTGAAGAGACGTGGGGGTTGAGTAGTGACGATGTGGCGGCCGTGAAAGCCACCAAGCAGACGAATAATTTTGACGAACTTATCGTTGAATCTGGCGCTGCGCTCAACACATTTTTAAACAACAACTACGCTCAAACGACTGACAAAATGGTATCGGCCGTGCTGGCAACAGAATACGATGCTGGCTACTCAACGCTTGAGGACGTTTATGATAGCAGTAGCACGAATCTCAGCTTTAACTTAGCCAACATTCCTGAGAGCACCTTCCGCACCGTCAACATGGTCAACTTTGAGTACGATGGCACCGGCTGGTCATCGCTTGACCAAGGGGAGATCAATCAGTATTTGTTGGAACGCTATACAGACTTTTCAGACGAATTAGCATCACTGCAAGAGTTTTATCATGGGCTAAGTGAAATCGACCTCTTTTTGATCGTGATGGGATATACAACGATCTGGAGCTTTTCAAACCTAAACACCATGATTCGGTTTGATGGTGTAAATCTAGTGCCTGAATTTGCCGACGACAGTTCTGTTTACCAAGTTTTATCAAACGACGCGCTGGACAGTATTCCAGATGCAGCCAGCTACTTAGGAGAAAGTCAGGAGCTATTTATTATTGAAGAAGGGGCCTTTTGGGAAGAAGAAAACAAAAGTGATCGGGATTGGGGTGGTGTGCGTTCAAGCTACTCGTTCGCATACAGCATGTACTCTCTTCTATCGGCCGGAACCTATCAAACGGTCAAATACGGGCTAACGTGGGCTGAAGATGCTGATTTTTATGGCAAGATTATTGAGCATATCGCCACAAAGAAGGTGTTGGGGGTTAAGCTCGTCGGATCAACTGATGACGCAGGAAGATCGTTTGCCAGTATTTTATTGCGCAACAAAGTGATGATCGGGAAGGTGATCAAAGGGGTCTTTGTGGTGATCGCCATTGCGGCCACCATCTATGAGATTTATACAATCTGGTCCGCCCGTGGGGAATTTAGCAGCATTTACGATTACGAAGAGGATTATGCAACCGCTTATGCGATTACGGGTACTGTGCTGGCTGTCATATTTTTGCTGATAAGCTTTACCGTTGTGGGAGCGGTCCTTGTTGCTGCCC
>JBCCSO010000014.1:0-24168 GCA_039199965.1 Chloroflexota bacterium
AGCCCCTGCATGTGAGCGGCTCATCAGTATATCCACATCCCTTATCTTGTCAAGAGGATGTAAATTTTCTGACTCCGTTTTATCTCTAAACTTTTGATTATGTTAGTAACTTTTCCCGTGTCCCGCTCCCTGCTTGAACAACGGATCAGAAGTATACACACCCGATATAGTGGAGTCAACAGTTTTTTTGACCAATTTCACATTGTATTCCTTCTTTTACAAATATTGGTTTTGGACTCAAAATTCCAGCGGGAGCTGCGGTGCTTCATACTGGCCGGGAATTGTTGCGCGGCCGAGAATGGTTAGAGCAGACGGAGTTTGTATTTCTACACGGACAAAACCTGATATTTGGAGTCCATACTCCCATTCTGACTTGTTCCAAAGCTTGTAAAGGTCTATTGGGCTGACAATGATTCGAGCCTGAGTTTTTAATGGCTCTAGTAAAATTAGCTTGCCATTCGGCTTTAAAACTCGATTTATTTCTTGTAAGAACCTATGGCGATCGCCAAACTGAGTGATTTCACTGAGAGCATGATGCAGGATAACAACATCCAGCTCAGCATCTTGAAAAGGTAAGATGTCGATGGAGCCCGGTATTGATTTTAACCGTGTATCTTTATCAGGTGGCGTATCAGTAATACGCATCCGGCCAGCAGTGTTCGATGTCATGATTTGCGGGGTATATACATCTACTAACCAAAGTTTTCCTACTGTCAGGTGTTTCAAGAGTGGCTCTGCAAGGCGGCTGTCTCCTACATAAGGAAGAAGTATCTGGTCTTCAGACGATATACGCCCTTTCTTTATCATCCATGCGTGAATTTGTGGCATGATATTTCGCTCGATTTGAATGAAAAACCAGATTTGTGTTGTGATAAACAGTAGAAGAAGAGCAACAATTGAAATTCCCAGAACAAGCCATCCTAGATTATTTTGAAGGCGTCCAGCCGCAAAGAAAAAGATTGACAGGCCTAACAATAAAAGCAGAGTGCTAAGTATGTACGGCCGGTGTATGTACAGATGGCGACGAAGAGGACTCATGCGTTTGAAAAAGTGGTTGCCACCTGCTGGCTAAATTGAGACAAGTTTGTAGATAGCAAGGTTGAATAGGACCTCGTTTGTTTTATCAAAGCTTGCAGAAAGCTGAGATGTTTTTCCAGATAATTTACATCCCAATTGTCAATAGACTGTTCCATTGTCTTGGTCAATGCGACGGACTGGGAAATGGGCTGATGGCTAAACCTGTTTTCAAGTGAAATCTGTGGAAACACGAGTGTTCTTACAGGTGTTTTAGTTGGCTCATGGTTGAAGAGTATGGTTGAGGATAGATGGTATTTGCCATCAGGGGCGATGGGAAGATCATCTGTGAGATAGTCTGGCTGATTCAAGAGCTCAATTGAGCTTGGATGAATGTTTATGCGGCCGGGAGATGGCCATGCAATGACTTCTCCATCTTTGTTCTTCGAAAGAAAAATCGCATCATTGCCGAGAAAGTGCCATCCATCTTCTATTAAAGAGAGCCCCGAAGTTGTTTTGCCAGACCCAGACGGGCCGATGATCAATACAGCTTCTGGTTGGTAAGGGTGTACTGCTCCAAAGGCGTGGATAATGTAGATGTCAAATTTCCGGAAGATTGGGGCAAGCAAAGCAAATGTTACATCTTCAACTTGGCCGTTTTGAATAAGTTTTTTGGGGAGAAAAAGCTCTCCGCGATCAAAATCTTTACTTCTTGAATGGCCAAATAGAATAATAGCTCCAGAGGCAAGGTCGAGCCTTGTTTGATTTTCTTCGCTTTGTGAGCGTGAGTAGGTGCCATCATCTGAGTGAAATGTCTGATGGTTTTTAAATGAAGTGATTGATGGTGCTTCCTCAATTGCGTTGGCTCTAATTTTAATGTGAGGAGGCTGTGTGTTTGGCGGATGACAGACATGATTGACGAAAATTTCTTGCCATTCTTGACAGACGGCCGGAATTTTTGATTCCAGCTCAACTTCAATTTCACATATCTTCACACGCATGAGGGGATTATACTCAAATAGAGCATTTAGTTTGTATCTGACCTGATACAATCAAGTCTTATGCCTCACGCAGATATTAATGAGCTAAAAGACAGATTAGACCTGTGGACGTTGGGAGTTACGCTAGTTGATCGACAAAAGCGGCTGCGCTGCTTAACCGATTCAGGGGTTGAGAGAACTGTTGGTGCTCTGGCTACAAAAATGCGGGATGATTTGTCGATAGAAGAGCTAGCGAGATTGCACGTGGTGCCTATTGCACGAGGTGGGTTGTTTGTTGCTGGACAGTTGTCTTACTTGTTGGGATGGACACGGGAGCAGTTTGAGGACGATGGGATGTCTCCGATTTGTATTGTTGACGATTGCTCGCTGACAGGAAAAAGATTTAGGCAGACGTTGAAAAAAAATCGTGGGCGTGAGGTATGGTTTTGCCATCTGGCATCGGCCGAACCGTTAAGAGAGGCTATTCTAAAAGAAGAAAGTTCAGTTAAAGGATGCATTTCTGCTGTAAATCTTGAACTTTTGGATCGAAATAATCTAGCAGGATTTTCAGATGGCGGCCGATATTTAAACCGCTCTGTGGAACATATTGCATTTCCGTGGACAGAGCCGGGATTTCCAGTCAATCTGAACGGGAAAATTGTAGATGGGTGGCGATTGTTACCACCGCATCAGGTTTTAGGAAACTGGGCGATGCTAAAATTGCCAGCCCATGCGGATGCCATCATACCAAACATTCAGTTGGCTAATGGGGTTGTGTGGCGAGTACTTTTTGATGGGGGTGTTAGGCTCTATAAAGCTGGCGATGATGGGATGGTTGATTTAAAAAATTTGGCGGCCGATGTGTGGCGGGGGTGCGTCGGGTATCGAAATCGAGATGTTGCGGTTGAGTGGTTGATGAAAACGCGAAACGATTTTGACCGTAAAGCGGTTGAAAGTATGGTAGATATTCTACTTGCAAGAGGGATGCTTGTTCAGATATAAACCTGTTGGAAAGTAGTCCACACGTATTTTGTTAAAACTATGGCAGAAGGTTCTGATTCAAACTCAAAAGTCGGCCGATACATTTTAGGAGAGCAGTTGGGGCGGGGCGGTATGGCAACTGTCTATCGCGCGCATGACCCGCGCTTCGGCCGGGATGTTGCCTTGAAGATGCTCCATCAACTGCCGGGGGATGAGCAGGACGACTTTTTGGTCAGAAAATTTAATCAGGAAGCCAAAATTATCGCTTCGCTCGAGCACTATGCCATTGTGCCAGTTTATGATTATGGAAACCATGAAGGGTGGCCGTTCTTGGTGATGCGGTTGATGGATGGGGGAACGCTAAAAGATTCAATTGCGCAAGGACCTTTACCACTGGCTGAAATTCAAATTGTGCTGGAGCGGATTGGGGCGGCACTGGAGCGGGCGCATTCGAAAAATGTGGTTCACCGTGACATCAAGCCAACCAACATCTTTATGGATGAAGATGGCTTGGTTTATTTAGGAGACTTTGGTATTGCTCGCTTGACGCAGGGGGATCAAACAACTAGCTACTTGGGTTCACCAAGGTATATGGCGCCGGAGCAGGCGCAGGGTGAGCCATTGGGGCCTTGGACGGACATTTATCAGATGGGGGTAGTGCTGTTTGAAATGCTGACCGGCGGCAAGCCATACTCAGGAGAAACCCCTGAGCAAACCATCCTGCTTCATTTGCAGTCACCCATCCCTCGGCCGTCTGATCTGAACCCAGAGCTGCCGATCGGGATGGATTCTGTGATTGGACTAGCGTTGGCAAAAGATCCGGCCGATCGTTTGCAAACTGCACGGGATTTAGTGGATGCGTTTAAGCATGCACTGCACTCTCCGGCCGCTTATACAGTACGAGACGTTTCTGCATTAGATGAAACGGTTGCTCCTGATGAGTTATATTTTGAGGGGGCAGATTTTGGCCAATCTGACAGCAGTGGCTACTCACCCGGGCAGCAGCCCTTCTTTATGGAGAATGCTGAGGCGGGTTATGGCTTTGTCGAAGAAAAGTCTTTTTTTCAAAGAAATGGGTTGATGATTGGTGTGGCAACCTTGGCTCTTTTGATTTTGCTGTGTGGAGGGGGGTACTTTGCGGTACGAGCGGCCGGGTTGGTTGGGCAACCTGTGGCAGGTGAAACGCCTGAAGCTGTGCTCATTGTGCCACCGCCGGTTGATACAGCAGACGATGGTGGAAATGAGGAGCCTGAAACTGAGCCAGATGCCGAAGAGATTGACGGGTCAGATGATGTGGAGCTGGCACCAACTGCCACATTACCCCAACGGAAAAACTTGTTAATTGATGCGACTGAAATTGCTCGATTGGGTGGTGGCTCTGGACAGATTGCATTCGCCATTGAACAAGGGGACAAGTTTGAGATTGGGTCGAATCTACCTGTTGGCATTGAGCCGGTTTCTGACAATGAGCTAAACGCTTTTGGAGTGGTTTATTCGCCAGATGGACAGATGATTGCGTGGCACGCAGAGCATCCATCTAGAAAAACGTGGGATGTTTATGTGGCTAATGCTGATGGAAGCGGGCAGCGGATTTTGACCAATGACCCGGCCGATGATGCGTTTCCGCGCTGGGCACCCGATGGGAGCCAAATTGTGTTTCACTCAAACCGGAATGATTCGCAGTTTGATTTGTTCGTGATTAATGTGACCGGTGGCGTGGCTGATCAACTGACTGACTCGCCTCTTAATGACTTGGGGCCCAGCTATTCACCAGATGGCAGCCGACTAATTTTCCATCGGCAGGTGTCAAGAAACGTGCGGGAGCTATTTATGATGAACGCAGATGGATCGGCCGAACGACAAGTGACCAATCTGAACCGATCAACGATGTTTGCTTCATGGTCACCGGACGGGCAGCGACTGGTTACCCATTCTTCCATCAACGGAAACTGGCAATTGGTGTTAATTGACCCAAATTCAGGAACCCCGACACAGATCACCTTTGATGATCGCGATTCGTTTTATCCTAAATGGTCACCGAATGGTGAGTGGATTGCGTACCACGCCCAGTCAAGTGATGGTAATCGAAACTTGTTTTTTGTAAGCATAGACGGAACTCAGCAGGTTCAACTCACCAGCTTCCCACAGCAGGAGCGCATGCCCGACTGGCAGCCCTGATCAGTGTGAAGTGGTAAGTAACAAGTGATCAGTATTGAGTTTGTAGGCTGCCGAATTGGGGTCGATGTGGGTATAATTTAAAAACTAATAACATAGCCGTCGGCGGCTGGGAAATTTTGACAGACAAAATTAGCCAAAAGCTAAGAGCTAGCGGCTAAAAGCTATAAATGAACAGGAGATAATATGTCAGATAAAAAATATGTCATCTCACTTGAATATTGCGCGGCTTGAAACTATTTACCGCGTGCTGTCCGTGCGGCAGACGAGATTCTAAGTGATTATCAACATGTGGTTGAAGATTTTAAATTGATCCCTAGCGGCGGCGGCCGTTTTGAATTGATGGTTGACGGTGAGCTGGCTTACTCGAAGAAAGAGACCGGCCGACACGCTAATGACGGAGAGGTGCTCAGCATTTTCCAAGGGATAATTGGCCCAGACGTGCCAAAATATGGTGACTAATCACACGAGGCTCCTCAAACAAGAGGGGCCTTTTTTATTGCTGAATGTAGGGGAGATAAGCAGCCGTCGCATTCGGAGCCATCGCATCAACTAGAGCGTAGTAGGCTGGCTTCGGCCGATAATCTACATCCCACGGGAGTGGTGCTTCAAACGGATATTCCCCGCCGAAGAAGTCATAGACCCATGTCACACCATCTGTAAAACCCCACATCTGGTAGGTTTCGCAAGCTGGATGCTCGATACACAACTCCAAAAGATCATGATAGCGTTGGGCTTGATACACCAAGCGATTGGGAAGCGCGCTTGTATTTTGCCAAATACGCACATCAATTTCTGTAAACTGTACTTTTAAGCCTAGGGCTGCAAAGCGGTCCATATTGGCCCGGATGCTATCAATATCAAAAGGCAAATGGGTAGAAATGTGGAGCTGAAAACCAACACCGTCAATGGGGACGCCGCGATTAAGCATGCCGACTATCATCTCATAAATTGCGTCTGATTTGGGATTTATGTGACTGTTGCCGTAGTCATTGTAGATGAGGATGGCGTCAGGATCGGCCGCACGGGCTGCGTGAAAGGCGATGTCTAGATAATCTGGGCCGACGGTTTCGAGCCAAAATGTCTCGCGCATTTGATTGGTATCTTCGTCTATAGCTTCGTTCACGACATCCCAATATTTAATTTGGCCCGCGTAGCGGCCGACAACGGTTGCAATATGATCTTCCAACATCTCGATCATTTCTTCTCGGTTCCAACCGCCAAACTCTAGCCATTCTGGCTGTTGAGTGTGCCAAACGAGGGCGTGACCTCGCATAGTCATTCTATTGTCCTGCACGAACTGAACCAATTTATCTGCGTTCTCAAAATCATACCGGTCTTGTTCGGGGTGGATGGGGCCAAACTTCAGGATGTTCTCGTTCGAAACGATGTTGAATTGCTCAACCAGCATTTGACGATAGACAGGGTCATTTTCAAAAGCACCTTGGTTGACGGTGACGCCTAGCTCCAAATCGTACTTATCTGCGAGTGTTTTGAGCGGGAATGATGGGGGAGTTGGGTAAGTGGCAGTATGTGCGAACCCGGCCGGGCTGCTAGTCAACTGTGCTTGATCTAAGAAGATGGGTGCATAGCTTTCCCATCCATTTGATGTTAGCACCAGTTCTTGGATTTCACCTTGGGCGGTTTTGTACAGAATGTGTTGCGCCCCATAAAAATAGGTCGAGAATTTTGAGTCGGCCGCAGCTTGTGGAGCAAGTGAGGTGTCTAAGACATTGTGGGTCCAGATTCCGTTAACAAAGGAGACTGTGTTTAACCGGCCGGACGGAGTTCTATAAACAACCATTTGCCAAGGCTCATCTAGGACGGTGCCAAACCCAATTCCATCTCCAGCCATTTTTTGCTCGTCACCAAATGTGAGTTGGAAGTTATCCCATCCTTCTAAGTTGACTACTAGTTCGTGTAGGTGATCATCCTGTCCGCGATAGAGAAAGTGCTGCGTTCCCCAAAAGTGCAGTTGTGGATCACCCGCGGCTAGCATATCTTCTGCCCCGATTAGTTGATTGTGGACCCACCGCTCATTTTGAAAGCGCATGTGATTGATGTTGCCATCTGGCTGCCGATAGACAATGTGCTGAGTCCCTTCGCGTACAAACCCAACCGGCCGCCCCGCAATTTTTTGTGCTTCACCATCTGTAATCCTGAAGTAAGTTAGCTCACCCCGATCTAGCAAGATTTCACGCATCTGATCATCCCATCCCTGATAAATGATGTGAATAGTGCCAAACTCATAAACAGATGGTTCACTTTTGGCCCGCTGATCGTCACCCTGTGTGATTTGGCGCTTTTGCCAAACGCCATTTTCTTGAAATAAAAGTTGCAGATGACTGTTTGGATCTCGATAGACAATGTGGGGCGTGCCATTATCGAACGGGACAGGATCTCCGGCCGCTTGATGGTCAATACCAATATCAATTTCGACCCATGTCTGGCTATCGTATTCAAAACGCTGAATGTCGTTAGCGGTGTTGACAAAATGAATGGCTTGATACGGCTCCAGATATGCGTGACTTATCAAAGTCACTCTTGCTGATTGTGCTTCTACGGGCGGCTTAAATAAAGTAGACGATACCAGTAAGCTAAGGAAGGCCATACTTAGTAACATTAGGCGTAAAAAATTCTGGGATTTTTTCATGATGTAAGCTGTTACGTTTGGTTTTGTTAGATTGGGTTCAATACATTACGGTTTGAAAAAGAGTTCGCGCATATTTTGATCAACGTCATACCCTTCAAACCAGCCTGACTGTAGCCCAGAATCATCGATTGAAAGCTTAACGACGGTTTTATTGAACACGCTAACATCAGGATGGTTGAGGTACTCTTCCAGCGGCATCCAAAGGGCGCGGTCTACTTCAGAAAGTTGGGGGGTAATTTCAAACGAGGTCGGCCGCAGTTTGCAGATAAAGTACATATCTGACATATTCGGCCGGATGTCTAGCCAGTGGCGAAATGTCACAACCCCCACAAACTCACTGTCAATCCCAGTTTCCTCTTTGACCTCACGTACGGCCGCATCTGCCAGCTTTTCTTTAGGATCAAGCGCCCCGCCGGGTAGCTTGAAATAGTTTGGCATGGTCTTGGCGTGGGCCCGCTCAACAATAACCAGCAGCTCATCTTTTTCGTTGATGACAACACCGCCTGCCCCAATTTGATGGGTTGGGCCAAGGGGCAACCCCACATCTGGCTGGAGTTTGAGCGTTAAGGTTAGCGCATCGGGATCGGTTGAGTGGAATTCAAAATTGTTGGCGACGGCGATTGGAATCAAGTGTGATTGCTCGATATTGATCTCAAGCCAAACAGAGCGGTATTCGGCCGCTTGCCATTCCGTCAGTGCTTGCGGCAGCAGTGAAGCAAAAACGGCTACATCTGTCGGGAGTGACGTTCCATCGACGATGACGGCCGCGTAGTTATTGGTTCTGTATTCTAGTGTCTGAAATTTGGGCATTGCGCCAGTTTATCAGTGATCAGTAGGTCAGTCCGCTACGCTTACCTGTTTTTTGCGCCTCTACAAGGGATAGACATTCGCCTGAATATCTTGGTGACTTAAAAGTTTTGCATGCGAATGCCCATCCCGTACGGGCTAACCCACAATCTGAGAAGGATCGAGTTCTGGCTTCCGCTTTTCAATGTACTCACGCAGTTCTTCATCCATCCCGTTCCGCATAGCCGGTTTTTCATAGCTGCGAAGCATCTTCTTCACTTTCTTGGCCGCACGGGTGCGGGAGTCCTCCGCCCCCGCAATTTCCCAATTTTCGGCCGCTTCATAGTCAAATAGGTCCGACCGATAAAAGGCGGTTTTCATGTGGCGCATGGTGTGAGCTGTACCAAGGTGATGTCCTCCGGGCTCAACTTCAGTGATGATTTCATCCATCGCCCACTGGTCTTGATCCCAATCTATCCCTTTCAAGAAGGTTTGGAACATGCCCAACACATCGTGGTCGAGCACAAATTTTTCGTATCCAGCCACAAGGCCTGACTCGAGCCAGCCGGCCGCATGTAGCACAAAGTTTGCCCCACACTGGAGGGATGGGAACATGGAGAGCGCCGCTTCGTACGCACCTTGGGCGTCTATGATTTTGGAGCTGGCGTAAGAACCGGCCGCTCTAAACGGTAATCCATATTTTCGGGCCAGCTGAGCGTTCATGTACAAGGCGATCTGGCTCTCAGGGGCACCCATCACCGGGGCACCTGACTGCAAGTCAACCACCGCTTGGAACGACCCGTAGATGCACGGATTGCCTGGATTGACCAGTTGGGCCAGCAAAATGCCAGATAGTGCCTCTGCATTGAGTTGAGCCACTGTTCCCAGAATCGAAACAGGGCCCATCGCCCCAGACAAAATGAACGGGGTACAGTCGATGATTTGATTGTTTTCAGCGTATGCGATGAGGCAAGAGAGCATGCGGTCATCAAGGCGGCGAGGGCTGCTGACATTGATGATGCAGTGCAAGTAATGATTGTCACGCATGGCGTCTTCACCAAAGGCGATCTTTGCCATATTTAGCGAGTCTGTGCCCGTCAAACCGGTGTGATAAACCCCCATTGTTGGTTTATCGCCCAATGTGAGGTGATCATAGAACAATTCAAGATGGCGATGGGCGATGGGAATATCGGCCGGTACACAGATTTCTTGGGTGGTGCAGTGAAGGTATTCTGCCACCTGAGTCATTTTGATGAAGTTTTGCAGGTCTTGGCGGGTACCATCCCGTCGGCCGCCGTCTAGATCACGCACAAACGGTGGACCAACCACAGGCGCAAAGCAGACATACTTTTCACCAATCTGAATGCTTTTTTCCGGATTACGGGCGGTCCATTCAAAACGAGATGGGGCTTTGGCAAGCGTTTCCATCACAAACTCGCGATCAAAGTAGACAACATCTCCTTCAATTTTTAAGCCGTGTTTGCGAAAAATTTCTAACGCAGGTTCATAAATGAAGGCAATCCCCCCCTCTTCCATAATCTGCATCGATTTATTGTGCACCATTTCAATCTGCTCTTCGGTGAGCAGTTCGTAGTACGGCACATTCATCGTTGGCTGTAGGATTTTTTGCACTTTCGCGGCGTTGGGGCCGCGCTCCGGCCGCTGTCGTCTTCTGCGTTTTGGGTTTGAGGATGCCATGGGAACTCTCCGCTAAAAATTTCGAGAATTTTAGCAGGGAACAGAGCGATTTTGACAATCAATTTCTGTAGTGCAGGGTTTCCTTTGACAAATAAATTGCATAATTGGATTCTCGTCTCAGCTTTTGCAACAGTTGTCCTATAACTATTCTGTTTACATAGACGTTTCCAATCCTTTGATATAAAAATGTTGAAAATTAAGAAAAAGGATATTTCAAATGGACGTTTTAGAACTCACCAAGCAGCTCGTATCAATGCCATCAGTTAGCAAAGACAGCAATGTAGCTGTTAATAAAGTACTGGAAGACATTCTATCTGAGGCTGGTTTTGAGATTGAACGGAATGAATACACCGATGAGAGCGGGGTTCTAAAAGCCAACTTTGTGGCAAAAATCGGGCCGGGTACGGGCGGATTGGCCTTCTGCTCACATTCAGACACCGTTCCGGGGCAAGAGGATCAGTGGCCCGCGTTTGATCCATTTGAGCAAGATGGCTCACTTTTCGGCCGGGGGACCTGCGATATGAAAGGGCCGCTAGCCGCAACGGTTATCGCTGCAACACAAATTGATGCAACAAAGCTCAAAAAACCAGTTTACATTGTGGTCACGGCTGATGAGGAGGTTGGATTGATTGGTGCTAAGTTTTTGAGCGAGGTGTCAGACATGCTCAAAAATGATCGGCCGGAGCATGCTATTATTGCAGAGCCAACCAGCATGATACCTGTTTATGCCCACAAAGGGTTTGCGCTTGTAACGGTCACCGCAAACGGCCGGGCGGCCCATACAAGCACTGGCTTGGGAGAGTCGGCAACTATTAAGATGGCCCCATTCATGGCGGACATGGCTCAGCTAGATGTGGAGATGAAAGCCAACCCGATCTACCAAAATGATGACTTTATCCCGCCTACTAATGGCTTCAACATGACCATCAATGACTATGCAACGCCGTTTAACGTGACTGCATCTAAAACAACGGTCAACATGAGCTTTCGAACAATGCCAAATACAGATACGGAGGGGATTCTGGAAAAGATGGAGGAGCGTGCGCAGTCATATGGACTGGATTTTGCGGCTGATTTGGTTGAACCGCTCTACTGTCCACCATCGGCCGAAATTGTGCAGGCGGCCCTTGAGCTAACAGACAAAGACAAAGCGGAAACGGTTCCCTACGGAACGGATGGCACCTATCTGCAAAACGTTATCAAAAACTTGGTTATCTTAGGACCAGGGGACATCAGCGTTGCCCATACCATTGAGGAACATGTCCCGCTTTCAGAGCTTTACCAAGCAGTAGACGTTTATAAAGGTTTGATTGAGACGCTGTGCACCTAACCCGATGAGCTCAGATGAGCTCAGATGAACTCATAGATAGGCATTCATTATCAGAATTCACGACATTTAGGCCAAAAAGGGCATTGTTCTCAGGTCTGTTGACCTTGAGAATTACACTTGTATGGGAGATTTAAAGCTATCTCTGATTGTCTTTCGTTTTGGTCTAAGTTTATATGTTGGAATTTTCTGATCTGATCGATCTTGCTAATGATGTAAAGGGGGCAAAAGATCGAAAACAAAAATTTGCCTTTATTGAAGCCTACTTGCGCCAATCTGTGCCTGACGCAACTGCATGGTTGATCACTTATAACGAAGACACAGACAAGTGGAGACTACAAACGGCCGAAGAGCAATTCAACTTAACAGAGACCCCATTTGACAAAAGTGTTTCAGATGCTGTGATTCTGAATCAGCAAAAAATAGATCAACTTAAATCTGATTTTGGGCAGGAAAAACGTTTGATCTCACACATTTGGGAGCCCCATGTGCTGGCTTTTCCATTCGGTAATGTAGAAAAGAATTACTACATTTTGGGAGTTTTGAGCTCAAAAAGGCTTGCTTTAAAAGACTTCGATACTAACTGCTTAAATTTTATTGGATCTCTCATCGTCAAATATGTTCCAGAGAAAACAGAAGAAGTGGCCCAGCCGTCTAAAACTTCTGAACTTCGTTTTGATGATCAGCTCCAGCTCGTCAATCAGCTCGCGTTGGACTTATCAGATGCAACCTCATGGAAGCAGGCCTTTAAAATTACCTGTCAAACAGTTTCAAAGCTGATGTATTCTGATCAAATTAGCATGTCAGTGGTAGACAAGCGCCATAAATACTGGAAGCTGTTTGATTCAAATGGTCAGATTGTTGAGGGCGCGACCAAGAAAAAATTCCCTTTGGCAAATACTCACCTAGAAATTGTTGTCAAGCAAAACAAGGTGTTCCGTACCGGGAATACGGACATTGAACATCTTCAAATCCTACAGTTGATTGGCTCGAGCGGCTACAAGTCAATCATGAATGCACCCCTCTACCAAGGAAAGAAAGTGATTGGATCACTTAATATTCTTTCAACAACTTTAAACGCTTACTCCAATCATGATGAAGTTGTTATTCGACAGATTGCTACGCTTCTTTCCAAGACCCTCGAAAGCATTGATTTGTTCAAGCGTACAAAACATGCTTTAGCAAAAGCTCAAAACAAAAGCCAAGACTTGGCGCTAATCAATTCGGTCATTGCTCAAGCAGCACAAACAGATAGTCTTTTTGATGCTTTAGAAGTTATTTCTGAGAATTTATTCAAAGTTCAAGGGGCTGACAAGGTTGGAGTCGCCATGTTGGACGAAGCGAAAGAGTTTCTGGTGGTTCAGTCTGAGCGATTCCACCCGGGACAATCTGTTTCAACAATAGGTGTTCAAATTCCGGCGTTTGATGGCGCTTTGAATGAGCAGGTTCTCACATCCAAGAAAAGAATTTATATTAGAGATATTCAAAACAATCCAGCGACGGCCCATATGCATGACTTGATGCGTGAGCAGGCTGTTTTTTCAATGGGTATTTTTCCCGTTATTGTTGGAGATGATGTTGTGGGTACCGTAGGGGTTGGCAGCCAAAGCCCCAATCTAGAATTTAAGGAAGAAACTCTGGTTCTAATGGACAATATTGTCAGTCAGACAGCGGCCGCCATTGAAAACTCCATCCTTCTAAACAAAATGCAGGATGCCTTCTTGGAAATTAAGGCCAAACAAAAAGAGTTGGAATTTGCTAATCAGGTTGTTGAATCAAGCCCCATTGTGCTGATCCGGTGGTTTGTTAAAGGCACAACCGTTTATCCTGAGTATATTTCCTCCAATGTAAATCAGTTTGGCTACACGTCTGCAGAGATTAAAGCTGGCAAGGTGCGGTTTGAAGAAATTATGCCATCTGAGGATTATGACCATACGATAACCACAATTCTGGACAATATTAAAAATCAGCAGGATGATTTTGTTCAAGAATACCGCATTACAACGAGGAGCGGTGATCTGCGTTGGATATCGGATCACAAACAAATTATCCGTGATGAGAATGGCCAGATCGCTCACATACAAAGCACCTCGCTTGACATTACTGACCAAAAAGCAATTAGCAAAAGTCTACAATTAACCCAATTCTCTATTGATCAAACACCGCAGTTAGTCATTTGGTTAGATAAAGAGGGCCATATTGTTTATGCCAATGAAATGTCTTTAGAGATGTTAGGGTATACAAAAGCTGAACTTGAAAAAATGAAAATTTTTGAGGTTAGTTTGGAAACAACCCCTGAGAGATACTCTCAAAACTGGAAAGATTTTGCTGCTCGCGGGGGCTGGACTTATGAGACAATCTTTAAGCGGAAGGATGGGAGTCAGCTAGAAGTAGAGATTGACTACGGTTATTTCAATCATGAAAGCGAAGAACTTCGAATGGGATATGTCAAAGACATTTCAATTCGAAAAGAACATGAACGTCAGCTGGCTGAAAATAGCCGAACCCTTGAAAAAGTATTGGAACAGCTCCAAATTGTGGTAGATACAATTGATTATGGAGTTCTGTTTGCTGATAAAGACTTAAAGTTGATCATGGCGAATCGAAAGAGCCGGGAGATTTGGGGATTTACTGATGAGCTTCTTGATGCTTCTCCTTCTCTTGTTGATTTGATCAATTTCAATCGTTACAGTGGTATTTATGACCTCGCAGGAAAAAAGTGGGATGAATATTTAGATAATCGTGTAAATGATATAAAGGCGGGAAATTTTGATCCTAAAGAAGTTCGATTTGCTAATGGGAAAACAATCGAATTTGGGGTCAAGAATCTAGAAGATGGAGCACGCATGCTTACCTACTTTGACATTACTGATCGCAAGGCAGCGGAGCGTCAAATTCAAGAAAGCGCGGAGCAATTGAGCAACGTCATTTCGTCGATCCCAGTTGCGATTGCAATTACCCGCAGTGATTTTAGTCGTGAAGTTTTGTTTACAAATGATGCGTTTATCGATCTGATGGGAGAGCCAACAGATTCGTTAAATAAGTCAGAATTGCTCTCAAGGCTCTACGATAACGTAACAGATAACAAGTATCTAGAAAGCTGCTTGGATGAATATGATTCGGTTGGAAGTCTGCAGGGCATGGAGATACTTGCTACAAAAATCGATGGGTCAACGTTTTGGGCACAAATATCTTTGCAAAAAATCGATTACTTTGGCGAGCAGGCAGAAATTGGCATTATTGCAGACTTGACCGAACGTATTGAGGCTGAACAAAAAATTAAGCTTAGCGAGATACAATTAAGAGAGGTGCTTTCCAGTATTCCTGTTCCGCTTGGTGTGACCGGGGTGGATGATCGCTTGGTTTATTACAGCAATGATGCTTTTGATGAGTTGATGGGATACTACCCCGATGATGAGGATAGAAATAAGGCACGATTGCTTAATTTTTATCGAAATGAGGACGATCGCCGTATTATTTGGGAGGAGTTAGCAGAGAACGGGGGAATATCAAATTATGAGCTTGAGGTTTGTCGTCTTGACAGCTCAAATTTTTGGGCAGAAGTATCATTGCAAAAAATTTCCTACTTTGGTCGAGAGAGCATTTTAGGCAGCATTTACGACGTTAGTGCAAGGAAGGAGAGTGAGCAGGCTATTATTGCCGCAAAGGAGGCGGCCGAATTGGCGGCTCAGGCTAAAAGTGATTTCTTGGCCAATATGAGTCATGAGATTCGTACCCCGATGAATGGTGTAATTGGTATGACCAGTTTGCTCATTGACACTGATTTATCTCAAGAACAAATCAATTTTGTTGAAACGATCCGTAACAGTGGTGAATCTTTGCTTACAATTATCAACGATATTCTCGATTTTTCGAAGATAGAGTCGGGTAAGTTGGAATTTGAGCGGCAGCCTTTTCATTTGCGCCGCAGCCTAGAGGAAGCACTTGATCTTATTGCACCACAAGCCCATGAAAAGGGGTTAGAGCTCGTGCTTATTTATGATGAAGACACACCTGAATGGATTAAAAGCGATGTAACGCGGATCCGGCAGATTGTTGTAAACCTACTCTCAAACGCGGTTAAATTTACGACTGATGGTGAAGTGAAACTTGCTGTTTCATCTAATAGAAATGAGGATGGACAGTATCTGATTCAATTTGACATAGTTGATACCGGTATTGGTATTCCGTCCGACCGAATGAATCGATTATTCAGATCTTTTAGCCAAGTTGATACATCTACAACTAGAAAATATGGTGGAACAGGCTTGGGTTTAGCGATCAGCAAACGTTTGAGTGAATTGATGGGAGGAAGTATGTGGGTTGAGAGCGAGGTCAATACAGGCTCGACATTCTCATTCAACATCCTTGCTCATTCTGCTATCGGCAATGAATCATCAGAAAGTAACGTAAGGGCCGACTTTTTAATTGGAAAATCTGTGTTGATTGTTGATGATAATTTTGCCAATTTGCGCGTAATGAAGAACTACTGTCGGCGGTGGGGTATGAACCCTGAAACCGCGTCAGGCGGGGCCGAAGCGCTTAAATTGATGCAGCAAGCTCATAAATCGTTTGACGTTATGCTGCTCGACTACGAGATGCCGGGAATGGACGGGGTCGAAACTCTTAGAAAGCTAACGTCCAGCCAAATAAGAATACCGCCTACTATTTTGGTGACGTCTGTTGGCAATCGAGTTGTTAAATGGGAAGCAGAGTCACTGGGAGTCAAAATCTTCATGTATAAGCCGATTAAAATATCAAACCTGCTAATTTCACTACAGAAACTGCTAAGAAGTGGTTCGGCTCCGCTCCTTATTAAACCAAAGAAGGAAAAATTTGACTCTGAGCTGGCACAAAAATATCCGCTTAAGATATTGCTAGCTGAAGATAATGTTGTGAATCAAAAAGTAGCGGTTCGAACTCTGGAGCGCTTAGGTTATCGGGTTGATACAGTTGCAAACGGTGAAGAAGCGGTTGATGCAGCACTTCGGCAGCACTACGATTTAATCTTAATGGATGTGCATATGCCGGAAATGGATGGATTAGAGGCATCACGGCAAATAAAAGGATTGCTGAGAAATCGAAATTGTCCAATGATTGTGGCTTTAACGGCTGGTATTATGCAGAGTGATCGAGATAAGTGTTTGGCGGCCGGGATGGATATGTTTCTATCTAAACCGTTCAAAATACATGAATTGTCAAAAATATTTGAATCGATCGGCAAGCGGATTAAAACTGGATAGCTGCCTAATGTATATCTAATTAGGCAGGCACGTCTAGTTGTCCCAGAGCCTTTAGGGTTAATTTTTGTAAGTCCGCGTATTTAACCGGCTTTGGCAAAACGTATTCAATCTCTAATTCGGCCGCCTTCTTCCGGTCTGGTTCGACCGAACTGATGATAACTGGGATATGATCAGTTCCCGGTGTGAGCTTAATCTGTTTCAGCGTTTCCCAACCGTCCATTTCCGGCATGTGCAAGTCAAGAATAATCATGACAACGTCATAACGCTCATCGTTGAGAAGCTCTAGCGCATCAACGCCGTTAGATGCACTGATTAATTCGATGGGCATCCGACTTAGGTATTTGTGGTAAAGCTTAAAGATAATGGGATCGTCATCAACGAGCAGAATTGCCTGTTTGCAATGTGACTCTTCAACCTCAGGCGTGCTATCGCCTACACCGCTGGCTGAACGTTTGAGGGAAGAACCGGGCGATTCTGATTGGTAACCTTCTTGCTGTCTGGGCATGTGCAAGTAAAAACAGGTGCCCTCATCTATTTTGCTTTCAACTGTGATTTTGCCTTGATGCAGTTGGACTAACTCACGCACAATGGAAAGCCCCAGCCCCGTCCCACTAGATTCTGGATAAACCGCATTGCGACCCTGCTCAAAGATATCAAAAATTCGCGGCAGGGTTGCTTCATCTATGCCTGCGCCACTATCCTCAACACAAATTAAGACCATCTCTTCAGAGTCGCTGGGCTTGGTTGATAGTGTAATTGAACCATTATGTGTGAATTTGGCTGCGTTTGAGAGTAAGTTCAACAAAATTTGGCGCAAACGAATTTTGTCACCAATGATGTGGGTCGCAAGAGGGTCAATGCTGATATGAAGCTCCACATTTTGATCATGTACCAGCCCTCGTGTGGTGACCATGACACTGTTAGCCAATTCAAATAGGTCAATTTCATCAAAGACCAGCGCCATTTTTCCAGCTTCTAATTTTGCTAAATCAAGAATGTCATTAATCAGGTTGAGCAAATGCTGTCCTGAGTTGTAGATCGACTCAAGGTCGATGTACTGTTCATCTGTGACCGGGCCATTCATTCCTTTCATCATGATTCTTGAAAAACCAATGATTGAATTGAGAGGGGTTCGCAGTTCGTGGGACATGTTGGCCAAAAATTTAGTTTTGAGTTCGTCCAAGGCTTTCAGGCGGGCATTGGCTTCCTGAATTTCCCTGAACAATCGGCCGTTTTCAAGGGTAGATGCAAGACTAACACTAACGCTTTGTAAAAGTCTCAGCTCGCGCTCGCTGAGCATGCCGACTTCTGCATGTTGGGCATTTAGAATCCCGGCCAACTCACCTGAAATTGTGATTGGTAGTGCTATTTGTGATCCAAATCCTTCAGAGCCAATTTTTTCTGACGGCATGAGGGAGTTGAGATTAGGTTGATATTGAGTCCCTTTTTCAAGCAAAACTCGGCCGATAAGACTTTCCGCTAGATTTCCCTCTTGGGGAATGGCCGGCCGATCTCCTTGCCATCCAACCAGTTCAAGGGCTCCCCCAGATCCTAGCATAAATACTGAAATATCAGCTTGATTCAGACTTGAATGAAGTGTTCGAATCATTCCTGTCACGCGATCATCAGACGTGATACCAGTTGCCATTGCTCTTGTTACATTGAACAAAGATCGCAGCTCGCTAACGTGGGTTTGCTCGGCGACAAGCAGTGCTGAATTTGCCAACCCCAAGGCGGCCTGGTGTGAAACTGCCCGAACAATCTGAATGTCATCGGGCGTAAAGGGTTTGATATCATCGGCAAAAATCGCCATGAAGCCATATCCGATACCCCCATGCGCCATTGGAGAGAAAATACAGTTAATTGGCGGTGAGTCTAAATCAGTACTGTCCGACACAATGTCCCAAATTGACCTCATAATTGGATCACCTGCTTCAACCAGCACCGTTTCAAGTTCCCTAATAGCCCAGTAAAAATCTGAATCCGGTCTAAGGGGTACTGGATCAAGCAATATTTCTCGCATGCCGTCTACCATTAGCAGAGGCTGGATATGCAGGCTGCCAGTTTCTACCATGGCCAGTAAGAAGACGCGGCAGGATGTTAGATTTTGAATTTCTAGATGGACAATTTCAGCCAGCTCCCGATTGTTTAGGGTGCTTGAAATTTTCTCACTCACCTGATTGAGTGAGATGAGTTCCTGTGCGCGGCGTAGCAGCTCGTCAAACAAGGAGAGGTTTTCGAGCGTTGTATTCAACAGATCAACCACTAGGGTGGCAAACTCTACTTCTTCTGGTGAGAATGATCGGCTTTCTGTGTTATGTTCAAGAGCTACTGCACCTTTTAATGTCTTCTGATTGAAAATAGGCAGTAGCAACAATTGATGGAAAGTATTTCCGTTGTTGAGTGAACTGTAGTATTTAGGGAGGTTTAGAGGATTCTTGCGGGCCCTTGGGGTGATGATGACGGTCGAAGTTGGGAAGTTAAGTTCTTCGACAGATGCATTTTGAAAGAACCGAACTTCTTGTGATGTGGTGTGTAGCTGAAGCGTAGATTCAGCTGAAAGCAGGAAAATATTCCCGCTGCTGAGTGATAAATTGTTGTTCAATAGATTGAGCGTCGTTTGTATCGCATCATCGGCTGAAATAGCGTGAGCCATGTCCTGACTGTACTGTTGGATAGCCAGTCTCTCTCTAAACAACCACGTTCTTGCAATTGCCATCGAAGCGATATCGGTTAAATGCTTGATAACGGAAATTGTGCTTTCAGAAATATTTTCAGTCGTTTTCGAAAATAGACCCACCTCAGCAAACTGAGTGCCGTAAGCTTGAATAGGCAAAAATACCGCAGATTTAAAACTTGAGGCTACTAACCATTTCCGCGCTGACTTTGTAAGCCTATCGTCAATAAAAGGAGTGCTTACGGCGATCAGTTTTTTTTTCTTGATAAATGATTTTGGCCAGTGAGGCGGATACTGGGCTAGTGGAATTTCATCGTGCTGAAAAAGCTGAAGGCTGCACCAACTTTCATCAACTAGGCTAGATGTCTGAGCAAATTTAAGCAGTGCTTCTAGGACCCCGTGACTCGTGCGCTGCTCCATAATATTTGAACCGGCCGCGCAAATATCTTTAAATTGCCACTCGATATCGCCGTCTAAATTGGTCATAAAGCCATTTCCTTAAACAGATAGGCTCAGAACGTTACTGCTCGTAGGTACCCTTAGCTGATTAAGATGATCAATTAACCAAGTTCCCAGATCTCTTCACCGCGCAATATCCGCTTAATTTGGTCAGGAAATTTGTCTGGATCTAGTGGTTTCGACAAGAAACCATCAAACCCGGCTGACCGTGCGCGTTTCATCTCTTCTGCACTTGCTTGGGCCGTCACGACAACCACGCGAGTTTCTTTAAGCATCGGGTCCAGACGAATCTGTTCGAGCGCTTCGTATCCGTCTTCGTGTGGCAAACGTAGATCCATCAGAACAAGATCTACGCGCGGCATTGTTTGCGCAAAGTCTACAACACCCCATCCTGTTGTCTTCCATTCGCAATTTTGGATACCCATAAATGCCAGCATTCTGGCTATGAGCACGAAGTTCGGTACATTATCTTCAACCACGAGCACGTAAGCTTCCTCGGGGTTGATCCCATTGTTTGCTGAAGATCCATTGGTTCGTATGCTTTGCATTCTTTCTCACTTATTCCAGAGATAAACTGGGGATTAAAAACTGGGTAATCTGTTCTTGAAATTTATCTACGTTGATGGGTTTTGGAATATAGCCGTTACATCCGGAGGCTAAAATACTTTCTTTGTCGCTTCGCAGCACGTGTGCTGTTAGAGCTACAATCGGTATATTGGTTAAGTCTTTTCTCTCTTTTACCTTCTTGGTGAAGCTTTTGCCATCCATGTCGGGGAGGCCAATGTCTACCAAAATGAGCTTTGGTGTGTTGCTGTCTAGGTAGCTCAGAGCGGTTTGACTATCTGGTAAAATCTTGAGGCTGAAATCAGAATTTTTTAAAATTCGACTAACCAGCCGCTGATTGTCTACATCGTCTTCAATGTAAAGGATATGAGTATTTTGGTCCATGAAGATCGGGCAAAATTGTTGGAAATTTTTTGGTGCGGTAACGATCAATTGATCTCATTTTAAGGTCATGGACTGGTTACAAAACGCACAGAGCTTTCCCACTAAATTTCCGGTTCCTGTGCCAATGCGCAACCAACGAGACGTTGACCTTGATTGTGATCACAGCGTTTATCCTCAAAATCTTGGATTAATCTGTATTAGATTACACGGGATCACTGTTGTACATTTGACAGGTGGGATAATAGCGGATTAGATGGGTAAAAGCAGAATGATTCTCGTCATTTTCACTTGGGATTTACCTGTAGTGAACATTTGTTCGCATAGGCGATTTCTTCTGCGCATAACGATCAACATCTCGGTGATTTTTAGATGATTTAGAGTGTGTAAATGGAAAAAACATTGGCGATGAAGTTGCTTGAAGGGCGAAAAGTAAAATACGAAATCTTTGAGTATCCAAACACTGAGCGGGATGCCGAGAAAATTGCAGAGTATTTGGGGGTTCCGGCCGCTGAAGTGTATAAAACGCTAGTGGTTCTACGTGCCAAGGGGAAGCCGATCTTGTGCATGATTGCGGCCGAACGTCAGCTCAACCTGAAAAAACTGGCCAAAGCCATCGGTGAAAAGAAATTGTCTATGGCCAAGCATGCAGAGGCTGAAAAAATGACCGGCTTACAGGTGGGAGGAATATCTCCGTTGGCGCTGCTCAACAAAGGCTTTGATATTTATATGGATCAGCCGGGCAGAGAGTGTGAACGGGTTTTAATTAGCTCCGGTAAGAAGGGGTTAAACCTAGGTGTTCCGGTCAAAGACTTGATGAAGATCACTAAAGCTAAATACGTTGAAGCAAGTTAGAGGCTAGAGATTGTAGAGCTCTACAAAGCGGGAGATGACTTTACGCCAGTCGTAAGCTTGAGCAAATTGTTGGCCGTTTGATCCCAACTCAGACTGTAGATCGGGAGAATCCAGCAAGCGGCACATTTCGGCTGCAAATTGCTCCGGGGTGTCACCAATGAGTACATCTTTGCCCGCTTTGACAGGATAGCCCTCCGCTCCATTGGTTGTGCTAACAATTGGAAGCCCGGCTGCCAGCGCCTGAATCAGCTTTAGACGTGTGCCGCTACCCATACGTAATGGCATGACCATGATGCGAGCTTTGCTCAACCACGGCTCAATTTCCGGCACAGCTCCTGTCACTTGGATGCCGTCCAGATTGTTCAGCGCCTTGATGGGTTCAGACGGATTTTTGCCTACGATGGCAAACGTGACATGTGGTTTTTGCTGACGGATAAGGGGCCAAATTTCAGCCGCAAACCAAAGTATCCCGTCTACATTTGGCCGATAATCCATTTTGCCTGTAAACACTAGATCAATTGATTTTTCACCCGTGGCTGCGATCCGATAGGTTTCAACGTCAATGCAGTTGGGGATGGGTTCAACCGGTAGCTGATCAGTTGAGCGGAACGGCTGAAGTAAATCTGCGTCTCGTTCGCTCACAGCGGTAACAATGTCTGACTGCTGGCAGCCCCAGCGCTCGAACTCACGCAGCCTGCCCACTTGAATGCGCGAATAAAGTGCTTTCGGAAACTTTCTTAGCTGGCGGATGTCTGTCTGAAAAATGCGCTCCTGAAGGGCTGTTTCTGCATTATGATTGTCAAAGACAATTTTTGCAGAAGGCAGAACCTGTTGAATGGTTGAAATGGCTCGAATCAGTTCGATCCCTTCGATTTGCACCACATCCGGCCGGATGTCTGTAAGCATTTGCTCCAATTTTGTGAAAAAGCGAGGCTCATTTAACCGATGCCCCATATCGGGAATGGGACTACTGATGAGCTGGCCTAATCTTTCGATAGTTGAACGGACAGGTACTGGAACTGTTTCAAATTGCTGCAAAAGTTGGGTGAGGGGCGCAACATCTGCCGATTGATCAGCTTCTGCAAAGCTAAGTAGGCTAACCGGCATGGCGGCTGCCAATCCTTGAATAATGTGGAAGTTCCGCAGGCTGGCTCCCTGTTGGGGTGGATACGGAATTTGAGGAGTTAAAACGAGAACGCTCACGGCCCCTCCATGACATCACTGTAGATTTTGAGCGTTTGTTGGGCGGCCGTTTCCCATGAAAACGCGGCCGCATGCGCATACCCTGCGCTAATCATTTCCTCACGCACGGCAGAGTCTTGCAGCACTTGAGCGATGGCTTCTGCCCATGCGGCCGGATCGTCTGGTGGAAGTTGTTTGCCTGCATCACCAGCAATTTCTGGCAGGGACCCGCGGTCGCTTAAGATAATGGGGCAGCCGCAGTTGAGCGCCTCTAGCCCCGGTAGGCCAAATCCTTCATAGTGGGAAGGGGTGACCAAGACCCCGGCCGCATGATAGAGATGGGCTAACTTTTCATCAAAAATCCCTTCTAGGTGAATGATATGGTCAGTTAGCCCGCTGTTTTGAATTTGCGCCATCAGCTCGTCATACAGCCAGCCTTTCCGGCCGACGATGACCAGTGGCACATCAACCCCATATGCGTTTTTTAGAATGGTATATGCGTCAACGAGCAGCCCGTAGTTTTTGCGCGGCTCAAGCGTGCCCACGGCCAAGATAAAGCCTGTTGGCAAGTTGGTTTTTGCTAAGGTGTTTTGGACTTCTTCAGCCGCGTAGGTTTTTTGATAAAGCGGATTTACAGACAAATGGACCGTTGTAATCTTTTCAGGCGGGACGTTTAAGAGTTCAATAACGTCTTTGCGGGTGTGGTGGCTGTCGGCCGAAATGTGATCAGCTTGCTCAACGGCCGCCTGAATCTGTCCTTTGTAGTATCGCAGGCTGTCGGCTGTTAGGAATTCAGGGAAATGGAAGAAGTTTAAATCGTGAACTGTTATTACGTATCGTTTGGCACCAAATTTTGGGGGGATGAAATCAGGCGAGTGCAAGATATCG
The DNA here is from genome assembly GCA_039199965.1 of Chloroflexota bacterium. GTDB lineage: Bacteria > Chloroflexota > Anaerolineae > Promineifilales > Promineifilaceae > WTJY01. Next base: position 23,864 of record JBCCSO010000014.1, read on the forward strand.
GGTCGGCCGTGGTAGAGCACTTCGGCCGCTAACGCCCATCGTTCAAGCTTGTGATGACACGGTGTGAAGAGGTTTTTCCTAGAAAAGTTGGGGGCATTTTGAGGCAAATAGCTGTCATCATCTTTTCCCATATGGTAAATGGAGTAACTATTGGCCGAATCTGCCCGTGCCAAAGCGGGAAGCAGGTGCAGAGTATACTGACTAATACCTCCCTTTTGGTAGTATGGCAGTCTGGCGTCGATTCCAATGTGCATGAAGATGGAAGATGGAAGATGGAAGATGGTAGATGGTAACTGCTTGACCAG
>JBCCSO010000015.1:0-23361 GCA_039199965.1 Chloroflexota bacterium
CGCGGATAAAAATCTTGTACAAGTTGGCAACAATATCGGCTCACGCGGTGAGTGGCTGATGGGCACCTTTCCGGCCGGACGTTACTATTTAATCGTGGCGCGGGTAGCACCGCCACCCTCACTACCGCCGTCTGAAGCAGGCTATGAGCTGTTTGTTAGTCCCCACCCGTAGTCGGTGGTCAGTAAAAAGTATGAAGTATGAAGCTTAAAGTGACAACCAACCCTAAACCAACTCATGACGCTCAAAATTCTCCATTTCGCTGACGCACATATTGACATGGTCACGACCGGCCGGTTTGATCCTGCCTCTGGCCTGCCGGTGCGTGTCACCGACTTTCTAAACGCGCTTGATCAAATTGTGGCGCGCGCCATCGCAGAAAAAGTGGACTTGGTTATTTTTGCAGGTGATGCCTACAAAGATCGCAACCCACAGCCCACCTACCAGCGAGAATGGGGCAAGCGCATCATGGAACTGTCTGCGGCTGGGATTCCGACCGTTTTGCTCGTGGGTAATCATGATGTTGCGCGAGGGAGCGGCCGGGCCCATACGCTCCAAGAGTTCAAAACGCTTGAGGTGCCGCACATCTTTGTGGGGGATAGGCTCTCTCTCTTGGGTCCGGATGATTTAGGCATTCAGGCTCAGGTTATCACCGTGCCATGGATATCACGCAGCGCCCTAATGACGCTGCAAGAGTCGGCCGGAAAGAGCGTCATGGAAATCTACGCAGAGCTAGAAGAAATCATTTCCGGTGCCGTAGCTCGCCTAATCGCACAGGCCGATCCAGAAATACCGCTCATTTTGACTGCACATGCCTCTGTAGCGGGAGCCAAGTTTGGCTCCGAAAAGATGGTGATGCTGGGTCACGACTTGGTTCTGAGCCAATCCATCGTGCGGGATAAAAAGCTAGACTACGTGGGGCTGGGACACATCCACAAGCACCAAGAGCTGAACAACGGCTCCCATCCGCCGGTCGTTTACTCCGGCTCCATCGAGCGCATTGACTTTGGAGAGTCACGAGAAGAGAAAGGGTTTGTGCTAGCAGATATCGAAAAAGGAAAAACCGATTGGAATTTTATTCCCCTCAAAACAAGGCGTTTTATTGATCTTAGGCTCGACACACCCCTAAGCTCCGATAGCTTTATGCAGGACATACTAGAACAGCTTCCTAATCATAAGAACGTGAGCAACGCCGTGTGTAGAGTCCAGCTATCATTTCCGCGAGACTGGGAGCCGTTGCTAGATGAGTCTCAAATTCTGCAGCACTTTGAAAAAGCCCACAGCATTCAAATCGTCAAACACACAGAAAAGGCCAAGCGCTCGCGTTTGGGTGACACGCTTGAAGTTGAAGAGATGACTCCGCTTGAACTGCTGGATACTTACTGGTCTACAATGGGGATGGAGGCAGATGAGGCTAAGATCCTGCAAAAAATGGCGGCCGACATCTTTACAACACTGGACGAAGAATAGGCACAATTCAGCCATTAAGAAGAAAAAAGGGCCAGTGCTTCTAGAACACTGGCCCTTTTTTTATAATGGATGCCAACCGTGTAGCCCCTATTATAACCTACTTTGGAAAAAATTTCAGCCCTAATTTCCCACTATTTCTAACGGATTATCATTTTTAACTGAAATATCCACAGCTTTTTTCTTAAAAAATTGGCAATTTGGAAACTCCGGCCGGAAACAAGCAAGTTCCTAACGAGATTAGGAAAAAACCTCAGGCTTTAGCACTGCAATAAAAGGCAGGTTTCTGTACAACTGGGCAAAGTCTAACCCATACCCAACTACGAACTCATCTGGCACCTCGAAGCCCAAATAGTCGATGGGGATTTCAGCCTGATGGCGCTCTGGCTTACTTAGCAGCGAGCAGATTTTGAGGGATTTTGGCTTACGCGCTCGCAGATTTTCAAGCAAATAGGAAAGAGTAAGCCCCGTATCGATAATGTCTTCGATAATCAAAACATCACGATCAGCAATTGGAGTTTTGAGATCGAGGGTGATTTGGACAGCTCCGCTGCTGGTTGTACTGTCACCATAGCTAGAGACAGCCATAAAGTCGATCACGTGAGGAACTTTACACGCACGGCTTAGGTCGCTCATGAACATGTATCCTCCTTTCAAAATGCACAAAAACAGCAGGTTCTCAGAATCAGCATAGTCTTTGTCAATAAAGGCAGCTAATTCACGGATGCGTTCGTGAAGTTTTTCTTCATCAATAAGAGGGTAATCAATGTCTGCGTAAAGATCTTTCATAGGATTAGTTGGGTAGTTTGTGGGTTTGAGTGGTAAATGGTGAGCTAAGATATTTACCCGACGGGCTTTTGGTTGCGAGGCGGCAAAACAATGTGGCACTGACGACAGCGAGCTTCATATACTTCGGCCGCACCAACCATCACAACGGGGTCATCCCAAGCGGCCGGTTCGCCATCAATCAGCCGCTGAGTCCGGCTTGCTTCACTTCCGCAGACCACACAAATAGCCCGTAATTTGTCGACAACTTCCGCAATCGACATAATAATCGGCATTGGACCAAAGGGTTCTCCTCTAAAATCCATATCAAGCCCGGCACAAATAACGCGGTATCCTTGGTTTGCGAGCTCTTGCACTACGTCTACAATTTCCCAGTCGAAAAACTGCACTTCATCGATAGCAACAACGTCAGTATCGTTATTAACATTTGCTACAATTTCGATCGCTTGCTTAACCGGCAGTGCGTCTGTGTTTGAACCAGCGTGGGATGTGACTTGCTCCGCGTGATACCGCTTATCAATCGCAGGTTTGAAAACCTGAACCTTTTGCTTAGCAATAATGGCTCGACGAATCCGACGAATAAGCTCCTCGGTCTTTCCACTGAACATGCTTCCGCAGACAAGTTCAATTCTCCCCTGTTTTTCCATTTATCTACTCTCCATCTGCCAACAAGTTTTGGGCAAGCTAATTTAGCCATAAAAAAAGGCAGGCACGTTACCGTGTCTGCCTTAATTTTAGCCTAAAAATTTGTTCGGAGCTTACTCGATCAAACCTTCTGCACGCATGTAGCGCTTGATGGCGATGACGGCCGATTGACCGATGCTTTGAATCGCCAGCAGTGCGTCCTCACCACCTTCCTCGAAGAGAGCATGAACGTCACCAACAGTAGTTAGATCGGCCGCGAGCAGGGCTTTTTCTGCACGTGGGCCTAACTCCATCGCATCTAGAGTGAAGCGACGTGGGTCAGATTTTTCAATCACTTCAGCGTCCGCTTCGCGAGCTTCAGCCATTTCATTCTGACGCTGCAAACGGCGCATAAAGCGGTCTACCTGACCTTCGGTGTCAATCAAACGAGATTGACCAGTATAAAACGGGTGGGTGCCTGACCAGATGTCTACAACGATTCTAGGTTGGGTAGCCCCAACGGTCATCACGACCTCACCGTCGCAGACTACTTCTGCTTCAGGATACCACTGTGGATGGGTATCTGGTTTCATTAATCAGCTGCTCCCGGGGCAGATGCTGGGGTTACAGAAACCCGCTTGCGCCCTTTACGAACGTCAAATGAAACATGACCTTCAACCAATGCAAAGATGGTGTAGTCTTTGCCCAAACCTACATTTTCACCGGGGAGGAAACGAGTCCCACGTTGGCGCAAAATAATGTTGCCGGGCAATACATGTTCACCACCGAACTTTTTGAATCCAAGTCTTTTTGAATTGCTATCGCGGCCGTTGCTTGTCGAGCCGCCACCTTTTTTATGTGACATGTGATTTTACTCCTTAGCCAAACTGTGTTCGGCCTTAGTCGAACCTAGTTTGACCTGTAGCTAAACTCTGTTTAGCCCTAGCCAAACTCCGTTTGGCCTTTATCCTGCAACAATTGAGTCAATACGTAAGCGAGTATAGTATTGACGATGACCCTGTCTGCGACGATAACGCTTTTTGGGTTTGTATTTCCAAACGAAAATTTTCTTGCCTCTAAATTGTTCTACTACTGTGGCTTTGACTGAGGCACCGCTGACTGTCGGTTGGCCGATTTTTACATCGTCACCATTGACAAGCATCAAGACGTTATCGAGTTCAATTTCGTCTCCGACTTCGTAAGGGAGTTTCTCTACTGGGAAAGTTAAACCCTCTTCGGCGCGGTATTGCCGTCCGCCACATTCTACGATTGCGTACATGTGAATCTCCAAAAAAATAACCGACCTTGTTGCGTCAATTTTGACACGGGTCGGCTGTTAAATATCGTAGCTGGTGGTGCGGATCACCAGCTGAACGGCTTATTATTCTATTCAATTCAAGCAATTGGGTCAATCGGGAATCTATAAAATAGCCTATGATTCTTCACATTCTTTACAGATAAATTGGAAATTAAGTTGAATTCCGGCCGACTGCGCTTTTTTTACCCAACAATATGACCAATTCCCTGATATTCGATTAGGTTTCCTATCCCATCAAAAATAGGCTGACTGTCAAAAGTGAGCTCAAAAATCTTGCCATCTTCATTTTGAAGCTTGATAGTTATACGGGGGGTCGGCCGATTATTTTCAGTCGCTTCAAAATATGAATCCAAGTCTGCATCATCAACAATCAAAGACTTGATATTGCGCCCAATTAGATCATTGGCCTCTTTGTCCAGCAGTCCAGCCAGCGCAGAGTTGAGCTGAATGATGTTCCCCTGTGCGTCATGATAAATAACCGGCCGACGGATATTGCTAAGCAAGGATTGAAAGCGCTTTTGATTTTTTTGCATTTCACTTTCGAGCGTCTTTAGACCGCCAATATCGGTTAAGTAAAGCACAACACCTTCGAGCGCACCGGTCTCGAGCTGATAGGGAAGAATCTGAAGCAGAAACCGCCCTTGGTTGAATGACTCCACTTCACGATTAATGGGCTTCCCTACTTCTATAACCCGCTGTACATAGGTTGCCAACTCCTCTCGATCCATATTTAGGTTATACAGCAAGTGCTCAATAGGACGGCCAACATCATGTGGCATCAGATTAAAAGTAGTGGCCATTTCAGGCGTAAAGTCCCGGATACGCATAAATTTGTCTAAAAATAAAATTTTAACCCGCGAGCTACGCTGCAGATTTTTCATATCGTTGTTGAGCTTAGTCAGTTCATTGATCTTCAACTGGTATTCAGAATTAACCGTATACAGCTCCTCATTCACAGAATGCAATTCCTCATTTGTAGACTGCAGCTCTTCGTTAGAAGCCATCAGTTCTTCATTGGTCGTTTGCAGCTCCTCGTTGGTCGTCTCTAGCTCTTCGATGGTGAGCTGTAAATTCTCCTTTGCAAAGCGCAGCTCCTGCTCTAGCGTTTCGATGTAGCTTATTTCATCTTGGCTGTAGTGCAGCTCAGTCGCGCTCTCTAAGCTGGCAGATCGCAGTTCACTGTCTGGTGTGATGGATACCAAGAAGTATAACTTTTCTGACCCGTTAAATTTAATAGGATCAGCAACAATTCTGTATTGATCAGAAACACCGTCTTCAAAGTCAATACTGATCCCACCAAACGCAACAGTTTCTTGCGTATGCGTTGCTCGGTGGAGTGCAGCGCGCACATTAGGCTGCACTTCTCTGCGCACCATATCAAAAATGCTGATGGTTACGCGCCCCTCACTGGGTGCCAGAAATTTCCCAGCGTCACCAAAAATATGTTGGGCATTATATTTGTCATCAACCAAAAAGCCGGATGGAACATATCGAGCCAACAACGCTTTCTGCCAGTCAGCTTGGCGTACGGTACGGTCACTATCAGCCTTTTTTGGCTCTTGCACCATCACCAGTGACTCCTGTAGTCGGTATGCTTCATTCTGTTCAGGATTAAGGGGGCCGTTCCCTTTATATTTGCGCTCGTACTTTTTCTTGAAGATACGCCAGCGGTGGCTAAGGGCCAAAAACTCGTCATTGAGGGTTCCTGTATTTTCACTGGGGCCTAAAAACAGAATACCGTCTTTGCGCAGGCCAAAATTCATGTTGTCTAAAACCCGCTTTTGCACGAACGGCCGGAAATAGATCAGCACATTGCGACAAGAAATCAAGTCCAAACGTGTGAATGGAGGGTCCTGTATCAAATTGTGGTAGGCAAAGATGACCATGCGCCGGATCTCGGACGATATGGCGTACATTCCGTTTTGGAACGTGAAGTACCGCTCTAAATACACCTGAGGCATTGAAATAAGCTTTTCTTCCTCAAAGTGCCCTCTGCTGGCGTAATCGAGCGAACGTTGGTGAACATCTGTGGCAAAAATTTTGACATCTAAGCCTATTTCATGCAGGGCCATGTACTCATGGATCAAAATCGCCAGTGAGTATGCTTCTTCACCTGTAGCACAACCGGGTACCCAAACCCTAAGCTGATCATTTTCTTCTTTGTTAGCGATCAGTTGGGTAATGATGTCAGATGCAATTGTTTTAAAAGCCTCTTGGTCGCGGAAAAAGTGGGTGACCTCGACTAATAACTCCCGATAGAGTATTTCAACCTCTTCGCTATCTTTACGCAGTAGTTCTGCATAGTTAGAAATATTTTCCGCTTTCGACAGGTGAACACGGCGCTCAATACGTCGCAGCATTGTGGCCAGCTTATAATCACCAAAATCGATATTGTAGATCCGTTTCAGCAAGCTAAAGATGAGAGATACAGCATTTTCTTCACGCAAAATCGTCAGGTCAGCATGTGTCCGTAGAGCCAAATTATTTTCTTTGCGCAGATACTCTTGGATAACGCGGGGCATTTCAGGTACGGGCAAGATTTTATCCACCATACCGGTTGCGATGGCGCTTTCTGGCATGCCAGCGAAACCGGCCGTATTGGGGTCCTGTACCAAGACAGCCCCCTCATACTCTTTGATTTTTTTTAGACCTATCGTACCGTCTGACCCAGTACCAGACAAAACGATGGCGATACTATTTTTTTGCTGCTCATAAGCAAGCGATTCAAAAAAAGTGTCAATCGAAAAATTAACCTTTTGATTTTGACGCTGCGGCGATAAGTGAATCAACCCATTACCGATTGTTAGATTTACTTTTGGGCGGATCAGATACACTGTATTGCTCAACACCTCCATTCCATCCTGAGCTTCTATCACATCTAACGGTATGACAGGATCAAGCAGATCAGGTATGAGGCTAGTATGATTGGGGGACATATGCTGAACAACAATGTACGCAAGACGATTATCTACGGGTGTGAGTGAGAAAAATTGCTCGATTGCCTCAAGCCCACCGGCCGATGCTCCTATACCAACCACAACGGTTGGTTTTATTTTCTCAAGTTGTGTCATAGTTACCTCTTGCCATCCAGTTATTCACTAGATGTATCGAAATGGGCCGTGGCCCTTAGCCTGCGTTCAAGTTGCGTCTCATTGCTCAGAAAGATTAAAGCGGATCAAAGAAAGGGGTGATCACCAGCATCGACTGTGTTAGCTTGCCATCGTGACCCCGGCCGTAAACGCCCTCATTAACGCGGCACAACAGTGAACTGCCATCTTTTTGGCGCAGCAAATGGGTACGGCGATTAATTTCACCGTCTTTTAGATTTTTGATCTCTTCTTCAAAAACCTTAGCTAAATCTGTTGTATCATCCCTGTGCAACAAGTCTACAAAATAATTAATTTCATCCGGCTGATCTACATCTAATGAGGCCAACAAGGGACCACCCGCAAACACAATTTGGCCTAGCTTAAAATCATGAACCAGCATACAGCTAGGGTGCTCTGGCGATAGGGCCTGGAAAGAAGCCGGTTTTGCAAAAAAGCTGTCCAGCTTATCTAGATCAATGTAGGCGTCTGAACAGAACATAGTGACCCCATCAATGATGCGCTCATGGGTCATGTAAGGGGACAACTGCAGCGTAAATGGGAAGTTTTGCTTGTTGTGCACCCGCCGAGTAACGGTTTCACCTTTTAAGGCCAGATCTAAAAACTGTTCCAACTTATCAATACTTAAATCATTGAACAGGTTAAACTGAGTGACAAGTCGACCAATATCTGTATCAACGAAGCCGAATATTTTTTGAGCATAGGGTGAAATCACCCGCAGGCAGAACTCTTTATCGAGCAGCACAATCAAGACTTGGCTAGCAGCCATCAGGTTGACCATGTCGCTGTTGAGCTGAATATAGACTTGATTTTGAAGCTGATACTCTTGATTAGTTGAATACAGTTCTTCGTTTACAGCACTGAGCTCTTCGTTTGTACTCTGCAGCTCTTCGTTAGATGCAATCAGCTCCTCGTTTGAGGTTTGAAGTTCTTCATTGGTCGACTCGATTTCTTCGACGGTGGCTTGTAGGTTTTCTTGCGCAATAATTATTTCACGCTCAAGCTGCTCCATGCGTTCTGGCTCTGAATCAGGTAGGTCAAGTTCAACTAGGCGGGCTGTATTCAGACCAAGAGCGGAAGCTGGCACAAGACTCACAAAATAGAATGTGGCACTGTCCGCCTGTAGGGCACTCATTTTTAGCATTGAAATCACTACATCTACGAGATCTTCACTTTCTGCAGGATCAAGGGCTATCCCCCTTAGGATTACTTTCTCTCGCGACTTTTGCGCTCGATATAGGCCTACTCGAACCGGTGCTGCCAGCGATTCAACCAAAATATTGGAAAGATTAAGATTCACGTGTCCTTCCGCAAACTGAATATACCGATTAACATCCCCGTACATGTGCACCACGTGACCGTTTTCATCAACTAAAAAGCCAGAGGTAACCAAGGAGTTAATAATTTTTGTTTCCAACTGCGGCGTCATTGGCGCCGCATATTTGGGGAGTGGCTTTGAAAAAAACGCCGGTGTATTAACCGGTGCCAGCCTTTCACGGAGCTGCTTGCTGACGGTGGCAATTTTTTGAAAAATTCTTCTTTGCCGGTTAATTGGTTTATAGAGCTTCCCAAACTCGCCAAGGCTTTCACTTTTTCCTAAAAACAGGGTGCCCTTCAAACAAAGGGCCTGGTTAAAGTTGGTAAAGAGACGCTTCTGTACATCTGATTTTAAATAAATAAGGACATTGCGGCAGCTCAAAAAGTCTAGCCGGGTGAAGTGAGCATCCACCAGCAGGTTGTGTACCGCAAATATAATAGTCAGCCGCAGCGCGCCGGTTACTTTGAACTGCCCGTTTTCTAACGGTTGAAAATACTTCTGACGAATAGCTTCAGGGATCAGTTTGATTTTTTCGGCCGGGTATTCACCTTTTCCAGCACGGGCAATCGAGTCTGGGTGGGCGTCTGTAGCAAAGATTTTGACACTCACTTCTTTCTGCTGTTTCTCGATCTCTTCCAAAAACAGTATTCCCAAAGAGTAGGCTTCCTCGCCTGAAGCACAGCCAGCCACCCAAATACGAATTTGATCCCCTTTTGCTTTGGCGGCAACAATCTCTGGAATAACGAGACTTTCCAGTACATCAAACGCTTCTGTGTCTCTAAAAAAGTGAGTAACGTCCAGCAAAACATCTCGATAGAGGGCCTCTAGCTCTTTTGGATCACGCTCCTGCAAGTCAAGATATTGGCCAAGGGTATTTATACGCATTAGCTTCATTCTGCGCTCGATGCGCCGCTCAATAGTGTGCGACCGATAAAGGGTAAAATCGATGCCGTACCGCGCCTGTAGGATGGCATACAGGCGGGCAAGTGCCTGATGTTCATCTACCGGTGTCCCGGCCGATTGAGAAACTTGTTCAGCCACAGGCAGCTTGTCGAATTTCGTGTAATTTACAATCGCTTCAGCCATATCCTCAGGTTTGAGCACCAGATCAGAGGGGCCCGATTCTGCTGCACTGCTAGGCATAGATGCATATTTCGCGCTGTTGACATCTTGCGTAATGACAAGTCCCTTGGCGTCACGCACTGCAATAGCCCCTTGGGTACCATCTGAGCCGGTTCCTGACAAAACCACGCAAATTGATTGAGAATCCATCTCTACAGCCAAAGACCGGAAAAAAATGTTAATGGGATGATATACTGAACTGTCGTCTTCTGTGTGCGGCCGCAGGCAAAGCCGCCCGTTCTCTAGCCGCAGAGCCTGACGCGGAGTATTGAGGTAAATGTGATTGGCTTTAACCTGCATACCATCTTCTGCTGGTGAGATAGGCAAATTTGTTTTACGGCTTAAGAGTTCCGGCATCAGGCTCTCAAAGTCAGGTGCCAAATGCTGAATCACCACATATGCCAAATTGGTATCTTCTGGCACTTGGCTAAAAAAACGTTCAAGCGCATCTAGTCCACCGGCTGATGCACCAATCCCGATAATAAATTGTGGTAAGACATTTTCTTCTGTCATGCTTGTCTATAAGGGTTAGTGAGTGACTGTACTTTGGGGCTACCCTGTCCTACATCCGCTTTACATCATCAATGTTGATAAAGTAAAGCACCACTCCATCAATCTGGTAATTTTCAGCCATGTATGGAGATGTTTTCATTAATAATTTTTGGTCATCATGGACCATAATTTCTGTTTGATTGACGTTGCCTGCCAAAGCCTCATCACTTAGCCTGAGCAGCAGATCTGTCCCAATTTCTTTAAACGAGGAGAAATGGGTTATCGGCCGCCCGATATCATTTTCCAACAGCCCAAACATCTTGTAAGTGGGAGGGGTAATGATGCGCAAACGCAGCTCATTGTCTAGGAAGATCGCCATAATACTGCTGCTGCTCAGCAGGTTGGCCATATCTTGATTTGACTCTTTGATCTGATTGTTTTGGTCCTGATATTCTGCATTGACCGTAAACAGCTCTTCGTTGACCGAACTTAACTCCTCGTTGATGCTTTGTAGCTCTTCATTGGCGGCAACCAGTTCCTGGTTTGAAGACTGGAGCTCTTCATTAGTTGTTTCAACTTCTTCTATTGTCGCTTGAAGGCTCTCTTTGGTAAACGCGAGTTCCCGCTCTAGCCCACGGACCCGATCCAACTCCTCGGCCGAAATTTCTAACGGGTCTTTGTTGGTCTCAGAGTCAACCCTTTTGGTCTCTTCAAGGTTAATTAAGTAATGAATTTTGCTGTTTTCGGCCACGGGGTCAACCTTAAACGGGATCACGGTCAAATCCATGACAAAATCAGCGTTAGGCAAGCTAATTTTAATAGACGAAAATTTGACCACCTCATGCTCCTGCTGGGCCTGAAACAGGCCATTACGGATCGAGGTTGAAAGGTCATTGACCACGATGTTGGTCAAGGTTAGATCAACCCGCCCTGATCGAAAGTTGACAAATTTTTCAGCCGATCCATAAATCTGCTTGAGCTGACCGTGATCATCCACTACAAACCCAGACTTTACAAGTGCTTGGAGCAACCCTCGCTCCCACGGTTGTGAGAGCCGCCCGCCACTTCGTGAACCTAGACTTTCAGGTAAATGGATGCGGGGAGCAATTACAAACCTTTGCGGCACGTTAATACCCGGCCGGACCTTTCTATAAATGCGCCAGTGACGGTTGAGCGCCTGATAATCATGATCGATCACACCCAAGTGTTCGCTGGCCCCAAGGAACAAAATGCCCCCGACTCGCAGACCCTGATGCAAGCCTGAGAGCACTTTACCCTGCGCTTCTGCCCGCAGATAGATCAGTACGTTGCGGCAGCTAATCAGATCTAAATTAGTAAAGTGGGCATCAACTAGCAGGTTATGGGGGGCAAAGACAATGGTACGGCGAACTTCCGGCCGGATCTGATAGTTATCTGCTCCGATCAGTACAAAGTAGCGCGCTTTAAACTGATCTGGAACGGATTCCACTCTGTCTGCCGTAAATACCCCTGACCCAGCCGTTGAGATTGAATTGCGGTGAGCGTCTGTAGCGAAAATCTTGAGTGCAATATCTTTTTTTTGCTTTTCGATTTCACGCATAAACAAGATCGCCAGCGAATACGCCTCTTCTCCGGAAGCACACCCGGCCACCCACAGCCGAATTGATTCTTTGTCATCTTTTTTAGCCACCATCTGCGGGACAACCTTTTTCTCAATCACTTCGAACGCATCTGTGTCCCTAAAAAAGCCGGTCACGTCCACCATCACATCCCGGTAGAGGGCGTCCATCTCTTCTTTATTTTCTTGAAGAACATGAATGTAGCTGATCAGATTCGGATGATGATTAAGCGCAATGCGTCGCTCAACTCGACGGACGAGCGTTTGGGGCTTGTATAGGGTGAAGTCGATGCCATACTCTCGCTGAAGCATAGAGAGTAGGTAGGAAAACGCGTTTTCTCCCGTCATCAGTGAAAAGTCAAGCAGACTCAAATCCCTTTTTGAAATTCGGATGTCTGATTGAATAAAGTCAACAATGGCGTTGGGCATATCATCCGGCGTCATAATCATGTCAGCTGGCCCCTGTACTGATGCACTCTGTGGCATGCTAGGGAAAAGTGCTGATTCTCGATCTTGTGTAATAACCAGCCCCCCGGCCGTGCTGATAGCGGCCGATCCCAAACTGCCGTCTGTGCCAGTACCAGACAGCACCACAGAGATAGACTGCGACCCTTTGTATTGAGCCAGCGATTCAAAAAAGGCGTTGATCGGGTGTGGGGGCATTTGGCCACCAATTTCAACCGGTGTGAGTTGAATCACCCCGTCTTTGATGCGCAGATCGTGACGCGGTGTATTCAGGTAAATGTGATTTGGTTGGAGCAGCATCCCATCTTCAGCCGAAAAAATAGGCAGTTTCGTTTTACGGCCCAAAATTTCAGACATCATGCTTTTGAAATCAGGGGAAAGATGCTGGATCACGACGTAGGCAGCCCCAGTGTCATTTGGCACTTGACTAAAAAAGCGTTCAAGGGCTTCTAATCCCCCGGCCGATGCGCCGATCCCTACAATAAAATTTGCTTCCATTTTCTCACTTTTTTCCAATTTGCAACACCCCACAAGCCCGATACCCACATTATAGCTGAGCGGTATAAGTATCCTCAAACCGAAGAAATCAAACAGATTGCAATTTTAATTTTGACACGGCCGGTAACGAGCTAACAAAGGGTTTCGTAGTTCTTTTGCAAAAAGTTTAAGAGCAAGTCAACTCAACTCATCACGTTGCATGATCGCCACTTCCTAGTCTAAAACTTTGATGATCGTATTTTTTAATGTTTGAAGATCGTACGGTTTTTGCAGATATTCGATCCGGCCGTCTCCATCTCCGATATTTTTACGCGTTTTGTCTGGAGCAAAGCCGGAAGAGAAAATGCAGCGCACGTGAGGTCTAAGTTTATGAATGAAGCCGTACGTCTCTTCACCATCCATACCGGGCATATGGAAGTCCATAACCACCAAATCAATCCTGTCTAGGTTGTCTTTAAATTTTTCAATGCCATCCATCCCATCTTCCGCACTGATCACGGTGCACCCAAGAAAATCAAGGGCGGAATCCAGCGTTTCTCGGACGTTGACATCATCATCCACAATGAGGACGGTTGGTTCACCCGGAATCAAATCGTCATCATAGTGGGTTGGAGCAGCTTTAGTTTCAACGAGATGTTCATTAAACAGCGGCAGAAAGACTGAAAACTTGGTCCCGATGCCATGACGGCTTTCGACCTGAATGGTACCGTCGTGGGTGCGAACAACACCCAAAGCGGCCGCTAAACCAAGGCCGTGCCCCAGCTCTTTGGTTGTAAAAAACGGATCATAAATGCGGGGAATCGTCTCTTCATCCATCCCACACCCATCGTCTTCAACCTCGATCAGGGCGTAAACTTTTCTGGGATTTAACTGACCCGAAGCTTCCCCGTTTTGGATGACATGGTTATTTGTATTGTGTGGCTCAGCTTTAAACTTTTTGCTCCGAACCGAGATGGTGCCGCGCGGCTCAATCGCTTCGGCCGCGTTCATGATTAAATTCAAAAGTATCTGCTGAATTTGGCCCATATCTGCCTCTATCAGCAAAGGCTCCTCAGACAAATCAGTTTCCAGCCTGATGTCACTAGGGACGGAGCTAGAGATCAGTTGATAGGTGTCTGGGATAATTGAGTTGACATCAACATGGGTCACCTCAAAATTCCCGCGTCCCGCATATGACAGCAGCTGGCGGGTCAGATCAGCCGCGCGCCGAGTCGATTGCAGCGCCTTAGCTATATTTTTCTGTGCAGGATGTTCTTCACCAATCCGCTGTAGAGCCAATGTTGACTGGACCATAACCCCCTGCAAAATATTGTTGAAATCATGAGCTATACCACCGGCCAGCACTCCGATTGAATCAAGCCGTTGCGCCTGCAGAATCGCTTGATCAGTTTTTTGTTTCTCTGTAATGTCTCTCAGCACGCTAACGTAGTGGGTAACCATTCCATTACTATCAGTCAGGGGATACAGTGTGACTTCACACAAGAAGGGTGAACCGTCTTTTCGGATATTGCGCACGGTGGTGCGCACTTCGCGCCCCAAACTAAGTGCCTCACGCAGCAGCTGCCGCGCCTCTTCATCGGGCTCCTCTTCGTACAACATACGCCAATTGCCCCCTTCTAGCTCATCAATTTGGTACCCAGAAATCTCGCTCAGTTTGGGGCTGGCGTAAATAATAGGGTTGTCTAGCTGGCGCATGTCGCTAATTGAAATACCGTCTGTGCTGTATTCAACTGCAGCTTGGAGCAGGCGCTGCTGCTCTTCAAGAGTTTTCCGCTCTTCAATATCTTGAATTACCAAACGGCACAGGCGTCTGCCAGTTTCCATCTCAAGCCTCAGAACCGCGCGCAGTTCTACATGACTCTGGCGCAAATTCGCCTTGCGGATTAGAAGCTCGGTTGTGCTAGGTTCTCCAATCGGTTTTTCATTAAAAACTGAATTGAGAAAATCAAAATATTTGTTTGAGTCAATGCGGGCGACGTAGGCTGAAAACGGACGCTCAATCAGGTGTCCGGCTTCATACCCAAGCATTTTTCCAGCCATTCTATTGGCTTTAATCACACGGCCGCCCTCGTCTAGCGTCACATATCCCACGGGGGCTTCATGATACAGTTCCGCAAACTGATCTCTTGACTGCTCAAGCTTTTGCTGAGTGTCACGCAGTTCTTCATTTTGCAGCTCCAACTCAACTTGATAGACCTGTAGCTCTTCGATCAGGCGCTGAGCCATTTTCAAATCCAGCGATTTAGAATCTGCTTTATTTTCAGGAAGCGTATTTAGCTTGGACTTGTTATCCCGATCAAGCTTCTTAATCGCATTTTTCCGCAGAGACTTTAAAAAAGGATATTTGAAAGATGATTCTCTTTCAACCTTACTATACTCATTTTCGTCCATGACAGACATCTCCTGATTAAGGCACAATTGCTGAAAAGTAGTCTAACAATCTTTTTACACATTATTAGGTGAATAGTACCATGAGCAAACATACTCAAATAAGAGAAAAAAGTACCAATAAGTGGTTTACAGCAATTCAACAGGAAATTAGTACAGTTGCCATTCAACACAGCAGGCAGTAAAACTTAATCTGTAACAGCCTCATTTAGCTTAACTATCGCTTTATCGCTTTATCATTGTAGGGAAATCAGCTAAAACGCATCTTTAATTAAAAAGCCCAAGCGAAAACTCAAATCTCAATTTCTTATCTTAATTTCTCAATTGGTCCTTAGAGTTGGCCACTAGCTATCTGCAACGCTGGCTCTAATTCGTACTGTGCCAAATCTAAAGACCACGATCAAAATATGACTCACCTTTTTGAAAATCTACTCAACCTTGAAACCGATACAAAAGTCAAAAGCCAATCAAAGGTTATTTCAAATTCGTCACAGGCGATTAAACGTTCGAAAGAATTATTGAGAGAAGCGGAAGAAGCTGTCACGCGTTCTTACGCTGTAGTAGAGTTGAGCAAGCGATTTGTAGATTCTTTAAGTGACACTAAAAAAGAAGAGGCAGATTAGGCTCGCAATCCAGCCTCGACTCTCCTGTTTCATCCTTCCTGTGAATTGACTCTTTTATGTCTACTACTCCTTAATCAATAACAGCTAACTATGGCTGGTCATAATCTCCACCATGCATTATTCGTCCTCATTTTGTGGTTTTTTGAAGTCTTTTTCCCCAGCCGCTATTGAGACGCTAAGCCAATTTTCTCTTG
Organism: Chloroflexota bacterium; assembly: GCA_039199965.1. GTDB lineage: Bacteria > Chloroflexota > Anaerolineae > Promineifilales > Promineifilaceae > WTJY01. The sequence goes on from JBCCSO010000015.1 coordinate 15,998, forward strand.
GCGGTAGAGGGCAGCTATAAGCGTCTGAATACGCACAATATGGATTGTAAGCGTAGTTAAAATCTAGCTGAAGCTTGCCGTTCACAATCGAGATCCCCGGCCGGTCACTGTCTAAATACCGGCCAGCTCCATACGTTTCTTTACCGTTCGTGCCATCCTTAAACGGTACAAATAAAGATTCCCCCCAAGGATCACTGTAAATAATGAGCGATATTTCCACACCATTCACTTCAAACATCGCTTTTCCCCATTTACGATAGTGGCTGGATTCCCCTGTTGAAGTTTCCATTTCAATATGTGGTTCGTCTACAGAAAAGCCTTCCAAATGAGGAGTAATGATAAGTGCTTCATTTTCGTCATAGTAGTCGAGCCCTTCAAAATCACCTTTTTGTACAGGTGACAAAGGTGATTGTGGGTGGATACGTAAAAACTGGTCGATTTCATTGCGCATACGTGCTAGGTCTTGATTCATGATTTTGTTGTAATAAAAAAGGACGAGATTAACAATGTTAACCTCGTCCTTTTCGCGTAAAAACTTCTAGGATCTATTCGTCTTCGACGATTAAGTCCTGCCAATTTCGAGGTAGATTATTGGGGTCTAGGCCAAACCCATACTCATAGACGTTGTTCCACGGGATATAATTACTGATCAATTGGTCCCGGTCTCGAACACCCCCCTCAAAATTGAAAACAACGCGCTCGATATACACTTGGGCTCCTTCGGCTGCATACTCGACCTGACGAATCTCAAACTCGCCTAGCTCATCGTTAAAAATCCACTCGTCTGGTGGTGGCTCTTGAACGTTGTTGAAAACCGGTTCAGATTTTTCAACAACCCGGCCGATGTCTGAGCTATACATTTTGAAGGTTAACGACTCATCCTGCTGATTGTAGTAATTTTCGATCAACAAATAGTGAGGTGTGTTGTTCGTAAAGGTGAAGTCAACCTGTACCTCATCTCCGTTGTAGACAGTTGCGTCCATACCCGGCCCTTCACCGTCGTCGTAATACCCCACACGGTACCCATGCTCAAGCCGCTGGCCAATATCTAGACCGGCCCAAAAGACCGTTTGGAACAAGGTGGTGCTTACTTGACAAACGCCACCACCAACACCTTCAATCGTTTGACCGCCCAAAATAATCAAACCGGTTTCGTACCCTTCTTCTTCACTAATATCGCCAAGGTATTTGTTAAACGAGAACTGCTCACCGGGAGCCACAACCAATCCATAAAAATTTGATGCGGCACGGGCGATGTTGTGCTTACGGTTGTTGGTTGATCCGTAAAAGAAGGTGGTTCGTTCCCCAATCAGCTCTGTAATGCCCAATTCGGCCGCCGTTGCGTTTGAATGAACAGGGGGCACAATGTCATTTACCGCCAGTGGTACAGAACGATTGCCGGTCCGTATCTGAGCATTGAAGCGCTCGATGGTGGTATCAATATCTAGCTCACGGCCATTGGTGTGGGGTTCAACTAAAACCAATTCTTTGGTGGGATCATCAAAGTAGAATCTCGCATTTTGTGGCGCGCGCTCAACAGCTGCCGCCAGCCCTTCTAACCAACCGCGCAGAGCCACTTCATCTATGAAGACATCATACTCTGTCATCCCATTGCTGTTGTTGATAAGATGAAGGCGAAGCCACTCTTGTAGCTGAGAGGTTGAAAGTGAAATGCGAGACAGGTCGGCCGTGTCGACTGGCTCTTGGAGATAAAATTCGATAGGGCTGCCTAGGATCACGCTGGTGTCTACACCTGCTCGACTAGCGTCCACAATGTCCGGCAGCGTTTCATGGACAAGCAGCTCAATGCGAGCAGTTTCCATACCGCTTAAAGCCATCATGATCCGATCATACGCATCAGGCCCATCTAGCAAGCGACCGAGCTGACTGTTCACAATTTCTGAATTAGCTTGGCTGGTTAAAATATCAGCATTCTGTGGAATACGGTTGATCTCAGCCCCAATCGCTTGAATACGCTCAAACAGCAGTGCTTCATTTAATTCGTAAACAGGTTGAATGTCAGTACCCAGATACCACGTTTCAAAGCGATTTTGCAGCATTTCAAAATCAGAGCCTGACCGGCCGACTTCAAATGCCTGTTCTACCGTTGCTTCGGTATTTAATGTAAGTCCCAGCTCCGCGTGGGTCCACATCCATTCTTGCTGGGTGCGTGGATCAACCAAAGTGATCGTATCTGCTTCTGCTACAGAAAGCTCTGCTAGGGCTGCCGCGGCTTCTTCTTGCGTCATCTCGCTCAAATCGATGCTGGAGACATATACACCAGTATAAATCCGGTTCGTATGCCGTTCTGCATAGCTATTTGCGGTCAGCAGCAGAATGGTTCCAATAATAATTAGACCAGACAAAGGGCCAAGGCTAAACCAACCGATGCGGGTAGACCAATTTCTTTTTTGTGAGTAAGGAGCTGTTGCTTGCAAATTAAACCTTCAAATTTTCCACACAGTTTTCGCAGTGGCATTATAGATACACCCTATAAAATGATGCATCGTTTCATATCTATCTTACCTTAATTAACGATCAATCGGTCTCTTTGATTGCCGATTTCTAAATCTCTTAGAAAAGCTGGCGCAGCTGTCCACTGAACCATCTGACAATGTCTTCTGTAGCAACTTACAGCGGGCTATACTGAATTATTGCTTTGTTCAGTTAGCCTTAGAGGGGTATTAATCTTTTATTAAGAGTTATTACGGGAGAATATGACGTGCATTTGATTTATAGACTGCCAACGTTTCATCTCTTATTTTCTGCACAGGTTCAAAAATAGTTGTTGGTCAGGAGACGCCCTTGCGGGTGTCTTTTTTGCTTAAGTGGCCGACGAGAAATAGTAAGGAAGGTTATTTATGTTACGGAAACTAACACTTATGATGGTGGCGGCCATGTTTGCACTGCTCATGCTGGCCTGTAGCCCAACGGTCGAGGTAGAAGAGACTGCGGCCGAAGCAGAACCAGTAGCGGCTGTTGAAACAGATTCAGATGAGTCTGAGGAAATGGCGATGGAAGAAGAAATGGCTGATTCTGAAGAGATGGCCATGGAAGACGAGTCACATGACGACATGGCGATGGAAGATGAGTCTGAAGAAATGGCCATGGAAGAGGAAATGGCTGACTCTGAAGAGATGACCATGGAAGAAGAAATGGAAGAAGAGACTGAAATGGCTGATGCTGGTGAAAGCATGAATGTCTCTTATTCAGTTATCAGCACAGACAGCGTTCTTAATTGGCGCGGTGCCAAAGCTGTGGGTGATTTTCACACCGGTACAATTGATATCACAGAAGGTATGCTTGAAGTAGCAGACGGCCAATTGATTTCTGGCAGCTTTGTAATGGATATGACCACCATGGTTTCAACCGACCTCAGCGGCGGCATGGCAGACCGTTTAGTTGGCCATTTGAAAAGCGATGATTTCTTCAGCGTAGAAAGCTTCCCAACGGCCGAACTGGCGATTATATCTGCTGAACCAGCAGGCGAAGGGCAATATAACGTAATCGGTGACCTCACCATCAAAGGGATTACCAATCCAATTGAATTCATGGCAACCGCCACGGAAATGGACGGCCAGCTAACCGCTGCAGCCGATATCGTGTTTGACCGCGCTCTTTATGACGTTCGCTTTGGTTCTGGCTCATTTTTCAGTGATTTGGGCAATGACCTGATCAATGACGAAATTGAGATTTCTGTTGCACTGGTGGCCGCTCCATAGCCCTAGTTTCTAAAACAAATTGACCGGAAAAGCCTAGTTGGGTGCAGTGATCCAACTAGGCTTTTTGTTTGCAAATTTACATTTTCTAAAACGTTAATTATCTTTCTTTTGGTAAAATATGGCCTATAATCTCACTGGGCCTGCAAACATCTCAACTTTTAATTTTTGATTTTGGAGTATTCATGAGACTTGGCAAAGACATTGTAGGCAAATGGATCGTGACAACAAACGAAGGGCGCCAGATGGGCAAAGTAAAAGATTTGCTGCTGGATGCTGATTTATCACAACTAAACGGTATATACCTGACACGTGAAGGGATGATACGACGCAAAACGATCTACATTCCGCGTGAGAGTGTGGTCGTGTACGGTGTTGATGCAGTGCTGATTGAATCGCAAGAATCACAAACGGATAGTCGTACCAATCCAATAGATGATTGGGTGCGGCTAAGCAAAATCGAAGGACGGCCGATTGACACCCCCGGCGGTACAAAGCTAGCCACATTAGGTGATATTATTCTCAATGCAGAAGGGAAAATTACAGGCTTCTCTCTCTCTAAAGTTTCAGTTACGGGTCCCATCGCTCAAAACAAAGCGATTGCGAGGCCGGCTGTAATCGATACGGGTAATATCGATGGCACCATGACCATTGACTTGTCGATTGCAGAAAGCATCGGAATGCCGTCTGAATATTCGGTTTACATGACGGCTGCTGTACAAGAAATGGAAGAAAAAGCGGAACAAACTGAAGAATTAGTTGAAAAAGTTGAGGAAAACATGTCGGATCTAGCAGATTCGGCCGGAGAAACTGAGCAAGATGTAGCAAAGCCTGTAGATGATACAGTAGAGTCAAGCGGCGAAACGGCCGATTCGCTGCTTGAACCACCAGAATCATTAAAAACGTCTGACTAAAGCCACCTGAAGAAAATAGATACCTGATGAAGCCGTTTGTCGGTTAACTGTAAGACGAACTCAACTAAGTTTCAGGATAATTTTTTCTTCCAAATCGCCTAAATCAAATTAGGGTACTATAATTGAAATCACCCTGCTCTGTTTTATTCAGAGCAGGGTGATTTTATTTTAACCACATCCCATTACCAACTGAATTTCAGAACTCATGAAACTTTCTGGGTTCCCAACGGTCTAAGAGAGAGAGCACTACAACTGACTATCTTTGACTTGGGTGCTTTTGCAAGGAGAAACGATGTCACCACGCTGGCGAAAGGTGTTAAGAGATTTGTGGGGAAACAGACGACGGACCATCTTAGTCGTTTTGTCAATTGCGGTTGGGGTTTTTGCCCTTGGGATGATCATGGGAACCAACACCATGCTGGGCAACGACTTGCCCGTTGCATGGAATAGCATCAATCCCTCTCACGCAGAAATTTACCCAAGCCAATTTAGCAAAGAAATTATTCCCGTCATCGAAGACATTGAAGGGGTAGAGGCGGTTGCTGTTCAGCGGGGGTTTGGGGTCAATATTATTCAAACTGATGAAAATGGAAAAGAATCATCGACTCCGATGTCTTTGACATTTTTGCTCGATTTCGAAGACATGCAGATTAGCAAGATCTGGCCGGTTGAAGGGGCTTACCCACCACCTGCGAAATCGATTCTGCTCGAGCGGAAGTCTCTTCCCTATCTTGGGGCAGACATTGGTGATACGCTGACCATTGAATTAAGTGACGGCCGGCGGCGGCAGATACAAGTGTCAGGCACCATCCATGATATAGACACAGATCCTGTTGAATTTTCCGGCCGGGCAACCGCCTACGCCAGCTTTGAAATGCTTGACTGGCTGGGCCGTGACAAAACATTTGATGAGGTTTTGATTCGGGTCACCAACGACACCGGCGGTGTCCATCCTTCAGAAGCCCACGTTAAACAGGTATCAGACGCGGTGCGAAACAAACTTGAAAAAAGCGGTTTGGAAGTTTTCTGGGTCTGGATGCCTGAACCAGGGGTTCATCCTGCTACCCAAATTATCAATGCCTTGCTCGCGATATTGGGTATTTTGGGTGGCTTCAGCCTCGTTTTAAGTGGATTTCTAGTTGTCAACATCATCAACAGCATTGTGGCGCAGCAAATTCGCCAAATTGGTATCATGAAATCAATTGGGGCTAAGTCTGGTCAGCTGTTTGGTATGTACATCACTACCGTTATCGTATTTGGCCTCTTGTCTCTGTTGATCGCGGTACCGCTGGGGGTATGGGCTTCTTATGCGCTGGCTTCATATTTAGCAGGGCTCATTAATTTTGATTTATCTGGCGCGTCTCTACCAGCCAATGTGCTTTTGGCCCAGATCGGTGTTGGCGTGGCAATCCCAATCATCGCCTCTCTTATTCCAGTCATTCGCGGCTCGCTTATCCCTGTACGCGTAGCGCTGAGCGACCAAGCTGGCGGCGGCGGAGATTACGGCATGCGCTCAATTGATCGGGCGATGAGTTTTGTCACATCAACCTTGATGCGCTTATCCCGGCCGGTGAGCATTGCGCTACGCAACACCATCCGGCGCAAAGCCCGTCTATTGCTCACCCTTATTACACTCACCGTGGGTGGTGCCGTCTTCATTTCAGTCACCAGCGTGTACGACAGTTTGATCGCTACCCTTGATGATGGATTAGCTTACTTTGCGTACGATGTCAGTCTCGACTTTGGTAAATCTTACCGAATGAGTGAAATGGACGCGATTGCGCAAACCGTAGACGGGGTCGCGTTTACGGACAGCTGGATCGGTGAATCAGTCCGTCGGGTGCGTGATGACGGCACAGAGGGGGACAATCTCGTTATTTTGGGTGTCAACTATGACACTGAGGTGATTGTTCCAAACATTACTGAAGGGCGTTGGATTGAACCTACCGATGGCAATGCACTGGTTTTATCATCTGAGGTGCTTGCCAGAGAGAAGGGCATCAAAGTCGGTGACGTGCTCAACTTAAAGCTGGAAGGGAAAGATACGGAGTGGGTTGTGGTTGGCATGGTCCGCACTACGCTTCTGGGACCGCTTATGTATGCAAACCAAGATTACTTGGCACGCGAAACCGGCCGATATGGTGAAAGTTTTGGGCTACAAGTGGTAGGAGAGCAAAGTGACCCGGCTAGCCAGCAACTCTTAGCAGAAGCGCTTGAAGCCCGCTTTGAAGAGGTTGGTTTTAACGTGACCGGGGTTGAAACCACATCAGAAACGCGCGAAGAAATCATGAACCAGTTCAATATCATTATTGTGCTGTTGGCTGTGATGGCGATGCTCATTGCGGTTGTCGTGGGGCTTGGTTTAGCAGGTACGATGAGCATCAATGTCTTAGAGCGCACAAAAGAGGTTGGCATTATGCGGGCGGTAGGTGCATCTGATCGCTCTGTTTTGCGCGTGGTTCTCGTAGAGGGTTTGTTTATTGGGCTGATTAGCTGGGTTCTGGCCTGTATTGTGGCTTACCCACTGGGGCTCTGGATTAGCAATTTGGTTGGGCAAAATTTACTAGAAAGTGAGCTCACCTATCGCTTCTCGTGGTGGGGAATGGCGGTATGGATTGTCGGCATCTTGCTCATTTCGGCCGGTGCAAGTTACTTCCCGGCCCGTCGTGCCTCAAAAATCAGCGTGCGTGAAACGCTCGCCTATGAATAAATAAATCATAGGGAGTTTCTA